>JALSPW010000113.1 GCA_026985735.1 Saprospiraceae bacterium | reverse complement strand
ACCCGGATACTGATTAACTTTGCAATACAATAACTATATTATGATAAAATATTTTATTCAAATATTGATTATCTCCGCTTTATTCTCGTGCAATAAAGACACTAATCAAATAAACAAACTTTTTGATAAAACAACAAGACCTCTTGAAAAAGCAAAAGATATAAAAATGATATACAGCGATTCGGCAAGAGTGTTGTTTATCTTGGATAGTCCCGAATTGGAATCAAAAAAAATTAATAATGAAAAAATAATAGAATACCCGAAGGGAATTAAAATTTCTTTTTTAGATCAAAATAAAAAAGCAAATAGCTGGCTTACTGCAGGTAAAGCAATAAATAAAATAAAAGGCAAAAAATTTATCGTAAGAGACAAAGTAAAGTTGTATAATTCATCAAATGATAAACTTGAAACATCGGAATTGATATGGGATGAAAAAAAAGAAATTTTATTTACCAATAAATTTGTCAAAATCACTCGTCCTGAAAAAGGAGATACCGTATATGGTTACGGCTTTACGTCCAACAAAGAATTTACAGAATTTGAAATCAAGAGGAAATTATCCGGTAAAGTGGTTGAAGATATTTTCAAAGACATAAAATAATTATAAATGTTGATATTCGGAATTATTGTTTTTACTATTTTGAGTGCTATCTTTTCAGGTACTGAGATTGCATTTGTTTCGGCTAACAGGGTCGGTATAGAAATAGAAAAAAACAAAAAGTCACTAAAAGCAAAAATACTTGCTTCTTTTTATGACAGACCAAAAGAATTTATAGGGGTTATGTTAATAGGTAATAATATATCTATTGTCATTTTAACATTTTTATTTAGTGAAATATTAGACCCTTTTGTATTAAAAATAACCGATAATGATATTGGGGTGCTTTTTATTGAAACTTTAATAATTACAATTTTTATATTGATATTTGCGGAATTTTTACCTAAATCGATTTTCAGAGCTTATGCCAATGAAATAATGAGTTCGCTGGCATATCCAATATATTTTTTCAAAATATTATTAAGGATACCTACTTTCGTTTTCACTTTTTTATCCACATTTATTCTTAAATATTTGTTCAAAACAAAAGTTGTAGAAGATGATATACAACTAACACGGATTGACTTGGAACATTTTATTGATGAAAATATTACCGAGGAAGATGATATCGAGAAGGAAATGTTTCAGAAAGCTCTAAATCTGGATCAATTGAAAGCGAGAGACGTTATGATTCCCAGAACGGAGATAGTAGCAATTGATAAATCCGCTACAAAAGAGGAGTTAATTGAACTATTTACAAAATCAAAACATTCAAGAATTATTGTTTATGATGGTGATATTGAAAATGTACTTGGATATATTCATCATCAACAATTAATAAGGGAAGATTTCGATAAAATAGAAGATCATATAATACCCGTTCCTTTCACTCCGGAAACCATGAATGCGCGAAATCTTTTATTAACATTCATAAAAGATGCTCAGAATATTTCTATAATTGTTGATGAATACGGGAGTATTGCCGGACTTATTACCTTAGAAGATTTAATAGAAGAGATTTTTGGAGAGATAGAAGACGAATATGATAAAGAAGATACTATAGAGAAGAAGCTCAACAACAATGAATTTTTATTTTCCGGCAGATTGGAAATTGATGATATAAATGAAAACTACGGACTTCATATCCCTGAGGGTGAATACAATACTTTATCCGGATTCATAGTAACAAATCTAGGGAAAATACCAGAAAAAGGAGATGAATTTATATATAATCAATATAAATTCAAAATCATAAAAGTATCAAAGAAGAAAGTTGAGTTAATCAAAATGATAATCATGGAAAATCCTGAATAACTAGTTATTAATATTTTTTGTTCGTGATTTCAATATTATTTTTCCAAATGAAATCAATATTACACCGATAATAGTAAAAATCCCTCCAAAGATTTGATATTCTTTTGGAAGATTCCCAAAATAAATATATGCCCCAAATAAAACAAACAGACTTCTGGAACTACTGAGGATTGACCTCTTGGATGCATCGATATATTTCAAAGCATTATATCCTGCATAAGCCGTCAAAAACGGACCAAGCAACGATCCGAAGAAAGTAGCATAAAAAGCTTTTTGAGGTATTCTGAAATCCGAACCTGTAACAAGCATCATAATAATAGCAAACGAAAATATAAACAAAATTCTATTTAGAGACAATAATGCCGGAGTAAATTTTGAAATATTTTTTTTGACAAATATCGTAACTATTGAGGAGATAAAACTTGAAATCAGAATAAATTCAGATCCCGATATAAAAACTTTATCCAAAGAATCACTCCCTTTGTAGCTAATAACAAAAGCTCCAAAAAGAGTTAAAATAGCTCCTATTAGTTCAATAAAATTAAATTTTTCTTTTAATATGATAATCCCTAAAATCGTAACAAAAATAGGTGTCAAATTACCCAAAAAAGATGTTACGGAAGGGTTTTCTATCGTCATAATAGCATAAAAAAAGGCTGTAGTAGATACAATTTCAAATAATCCGATAAGAAAATACAATATTTTAACTTTTTTATCTAATGCTTGTATTTTAGAAACTCCTATTTTATTATTGGAAATAATGATATTCCACATCAATCCAAATCCAAACCAATAAAAACCAAATTGAATGATAGAAATTTGATTAAGAGCAGCTTTGCTAAAAATATAAACATTGGAAACAGCAAGAACTGCTACCAAAACCCATAAATATCCCTTAGTTGTATCCTTTATTTTCATTACTTTATTACAAAAAAGCCACCTGTAAAGTTTACAAATGGCTTAATTAATATTTTTAATATTATTATTATACCAAACCGCTACCAAGATACCGATTAAAAACATTTGGTATAAACCCAATAAAAATAGCAATCAAAAGCTCTACATTATGCTAAAACCTTTTTAACTAGGTCTGCAGCTTCCTGAAATTCAACTGCATAATGTACTTTCAACCCGCTTTTCTCAATAAGTTCTTTTGCTTTTTCCGCATTGGTTCCTCTGAGCCTAACAATTATTGGAACATTTATTTCTCCTATATTATTATAAGCATCTATAACTCCCTGAGCTACCCTGTCTGCACGCACAATACCGCCGAAAATATTAACCAATATAGCTTTCACATTAGGATCACTAAGTATAATTCTAAATCCTTTTTCCACTCTTTCCGCATCTGCAGTACCACCAACATCAAGGAAATTGGCAGGTGCCCCTCCTGATTGCTTGATCAGATCCATTGTAGCCATTGCCAATCCGGCACCATTCACCATACAACCTACATTACCATCAAGTTTTACGTAATTCAGATCATATTTTTTTGCTTCCACTTCAGTAGGATCTTCTTCTTTTTCATCTCTCATTTCAGCCAAATCAGGATGTCTGTACAATGAGTTATCTTCAATTCTAACTTTAGCATCCACAGCAACTATCTTATCCTCACCTGTTTTTACAGCAGGATTGATTTCTATCAATGATGCATCTGAAGATATATAAGCTTTATACAAGCTTTTTATAAATTTATACATATTTTTAAATGCCTGACCGCTTAATCCCAGGTTGAAAGCAATTTTTCTTGCTTGAAATTCCTGCAGTCCCAACGCCGGATCAACATGTTCCTTGAATACCAAATGAGGCGTTTTTTCAGCTACTTCTTCTATATTCATACCTCCTTCAGTAGAATAAATTATTGCATTCATTCTTTTTTGCCTATCCATAAGAATAGATATATAATATTCCTTACACATATCATATTCAGGAACATAGACATCTTCAGCAATCAAAATTTTTCTTACCAGTTTACCAGGTCCGTTTAGTCCACCTGGAGTCTGGGGAGTTTTCAGCATCATACCTAGTATATTACCGGCATACTCTTTTACCTCATCTATATTTTTAGCCAATTTTACTCCACCTCCTTTTCCTCTTCCCCCGGCATGTATTTGTGCTTTCACAACACAAAATTTTGTTCCAGTTTCTTTCTGCAATTTCTTACAACCGTCTACAGCTTCCTCAACTGTAGTTGCTACATAACCTCTTTGGATAGGTACTCCAAAGGATGACAAAACCTCTTTAGCTTGATATTCGTGTAGATTCATTATTAATTTTATTTAAATTATTAAATTTCATGTAACCACAAGGTAGCTACATTCTCTATTTTCCATAAAAAACTTTGCGAATATAACTATGTTCTTTTGTTTTTATTAAAACATTGTACATAGCATTTTGATAATTAGAATGTGTCAAATTAAGCTTATTGATTCCCCTTTTGAGATTAATTTTGAATTTATCAACAACCTTTCCTGACATATCGAATATTTCAATTATTGCATCATCTGATGATTTGGAAAAATTAATATAAATAACATCATCATTTACAGGATTAGGATATATATTCATGTCTGCAATATCACTCAAATCATCAGTTCCTATCGTCCAGTCACCAGCACGAAATGTATAACCCCCCAATTTTGGTACAGCGGTATATGCATTACTATAAGGTCTTACATACCATTTGTATTTTTTACCTTTCACCAGATTTGTCAGTATCAAATGAGATTGACCTTTGATAAAATATTTTTCTGCATTTTGCGGTTGACTTGCTGGACTTATGATTACTTCATAATTGGTTGCATTCGGCATATCGTCCCAATCAAGGTCCACATAATCATAATATTCAACTTTTTCTTTGTTTTCAGGATAATTCACATGAAATGTCGAAGGGTCAATAGCTGCACTATCGGGAACAATTCCCGTATGAAGAAAATCCCTCTCTGACGATAAATAATCAGCTCTCATAGCAGCTATCTGCATAGGAGTAAATTCATATTGCCCACATCCGAAGAAATAGCCCATATAATTGTTTTCCATAGTCACTATAGTATCATGATTATAATCCAATATAGGCCCATTCAATTTACAATCTCTTTCAGGATCGGAAATACCAAAGTTGTAATCAGGAGGTGTATCACATAACATATCGGCTGCCACATCGCAATTTGATTTATTCATCAACTCAATTTGAATCGTTTGCCCTGCATAAGTAACCGTCTGAATTTTCACGGGATTACCATGTTTTGCCGGATCATATGGATCTGCATCCCAACCATAAAAAGGATGCATCAGACTAAAGAAATGCCCAAGTTCATGAGAAGCAGTTTGAGCATTAATACCGAACTGACTATTTCTGATCACAACAACATCAAGAGCAGGAGCATAATAGCCCAATACTTGCCCGGGGCTCCCTCCGCTTGACATTTCATTTACTAAAAAAACATTGGCGGCATGAGGAAATTTATTCCTATTCACTTTAATTTTAGGAACTCCAAAGACACCACCCGGATCAGAATATAAAGAGCTACTTTTGATATAATTGAAATCCGAAGCCAAATAAAACTTCATTTTAAAACCGGAATAGTTTTTATTCATATGTGCTAATTCATCTAAAATCCTGTTTTCATCTATTCCTCCCGTTCCATCGGTTTTAGTAACAATATGAAATTCAATCGGTATAAACAACCAAGTATCATCCCGTACACCAAGAGAAGACCTCATCGTTTTTTTATTTTGCTCCAATCTCCTCAACATGGAACCATCATCTACTGTACCACAGTAAAACTCTTGTGCACTGAGATTTAAAATACCAAATACAAATGCAACAAATAATAATTTTTTCATTTATCTAAAATTTAATACAATACTTATCTACTTTGGCAGAATACTTATTAAGATAAAAAGAATAATCTATATCCAAAATGATTCCACCTAAATAATAACTATCAATTTGAAAATATGCAAAAACCTTGCAAACTTACATATATTAATTTAAACAGCAAAAAATATAATTTGTTTTATAATAGTAAAATAAGAGTAAATACTCCGGCAAGTATTTTTTAAGATAAAAATTTAAACAGGATAATTTTTTTAATTATCTTTATGTTCATAAAAACTTAAAGCATTATGATATTCAGACTTATTATTTGGTTCATTATGTTAATCGGAGGTATTATTGGTGGATATTATATCGACAACATATTATTTAAAAATATTCATAGTAATATATATTTCCATATCATTTGTTTTATCACAGGTTTGTTAATTCTCCTTTTAGTACTCAGAATCAGTAAAAATACAGGCAGAACTTTGGCCAAATACGGAAGAAAAGGCGAATTGGAAAGGATGGAAACCAATGTTCTTGTCAAACAAGGAGTGTATAAACTGATGCGGCACCCAATGCATTTAGGTTTATTGCTCTTCCCGGTATCCATTGCTTTATTATCGGGATCTCCTTCATTTATCCTTATTATTAGTCCGCTGGAAATTATTTTTATGTTAATAATGATAAAAGTAGTTGAAGAACCGGGAGCTATTAAAAAATTCGGAAATGACTATCGCGAATATATGAAACAAGTACCATGGTTTTGCTTTAAACCGGAATGTTTAAAAGAATTATTGCGTCCTGTTTAATATACGATGCGCAAAATAAAAAACTAATGTCATAATAACTGACCCGTTGGAAATTAAGGCATACCCAAAATTAATACAATTATTTTATTAAAAGCATTATTACTTTTAAACTTTAAACTTTAAACTTTAAACTTTGAAACTTTACTTTGTATATCGGAAGTTGTTTTGTTATTTATGTAAAACGTTATTACTTTTCTTTCATAAGCCTGCCTTTATATCTTTCATTATGTCTTTCAATATAATCATTAAGTAGGATATCTTTTTGAATTGAAGAAAGTGTTGGATTATCCCGATAGAAACCGGCGCTCTCTCTTTGCCTATAAGCTTCATACAATGTAACGGCAACTGCAACAGAAATATTCAAGCTTTGCACCATTCCCACCTGAGGTATAATAAAGTTTCCGTCAAGATGTTTTACTACTTCTTCCGAAATTCCCGAATGTTCATTCCCAAAAACCAGTGCTATGGATTTCTTCATATCAAGATCATACATGGAAATAGCTTCGGAATTTAAGTGAGTTCCATAAATAAAAGTATAATTCTCTCTGATATCCCTTATACATTTTTCAACATCGGTATAATAAAAAGTATCGACCCATTTACGGGCACTTGCTGCGGATTTTTTACCAAGAACCAAATTATTTTCATTTAATGTCTCATCATTATTCAAAACATATATTTCCTTTATACCTATTGAATCACATGTACGCAATACAGCGCCGATATTATGCGGATCATGCACATTATTAAGAATAACAGTAAGATTACCTTGCCTTTTGAATGCAACATTTTTAATTTTATTATATCGTTGTTCTCTCATTTTTATCATTAATCCTGAAAATCACAAAGTAAGTTTTATCCGACAACTACTGCTTTTATATTTACAAATTCCTTTATTCCTTCTTCGGACATTTCCCGTCCATATCCTGATTGTTTTGTTCCGCCAAAAGGAATTCTCGGATCTGAAGCAACCATTTTATTAATAGACACATTACCCACTTCAAGTTTACTAGCCAATAGTTCGGCTCTTGATATATCCTGACTCCATACAGATGCGGCAAGACCGTATTTGCTCGCATTAGCCATTTTTAATAATTCATTTTCATCATTATATTTTATTACTACTGCCACCGGGCCAAATACCTCTTCATCAAAATCATAGCTTATATCACTATCCATCTCAATTATGAGGGGAGCACAACTATTTCCCACTAATTCACCTCCTTCATAAGCTAAAGCCGCCCCCAAAGATCTAATGGTTTCCACTTGTTTAAAAAGATTATCTTTAAGATCCGGACGAGCCAAACATGTTATATCGGTATCTTGAGCCATCGGATCTCCTATTTTCAATTGAGATACTCTTTGAATAAGTTTTTCTTTTACCACATCATAGATACCCGTATGGACAAACATTCTTTTCGCAGCAATACATATTTGTCCGTTATTGCTCATCCTTGCTATTACAAACTGTTCTATTGCATTATCAATATCTGCATCCCTGCACAAAATAAAAGGATCATTTCCACCTAGTTCCAAAACGGATTTTTTTATATTTTTCCCGGCTATAGCTCCAACACTCTTCCCTGCCCTATCACTACCAGTAAGAGATACCCCCTGAATAAATTTGTGTTCCAATACTTTTTCCACTTGTGATATATTAATAAAAAGGTTTTGGAATATCCCCTTTTCTCCCAATAAATGATCAAATGATTTTTCAATTGCCAATGCACAAAGAGGAACATTGGGAGCATGTTTTAATAATACTGTATTACCGGCCAGCAAAGTAGGAATTGCAAACCGGTAAACCTGCCAAAACGGATAATTCCAAGGCATAATCCCTAAAATTCCTCCCAATGGATCATATCTTAAATAAGATTTTTTATATCCTGCTTCAATGAATTTAGGTTTTAAAAAATCCACAGCATTTTCTACATAATAATCGATAAGCCATGCTACCTTATTTACTTCCCCAAGAGATTCTTTAAGTGGTTTTCCCATTTCGGAAGTGATAATCCCCGCGTATTCCTCATTATTATCTCTCAATAACCGGGAAAGTCCTTTGATCTGTGATATTCTTTCTTTCAATGATATTGAACTCCAATAATCATAATATAGATTTTTCGAAAGATGAATCTTTTGATAAAGGTTTTCATCTGAAATATAAGGAAATTTCTCAATTACTTCTCCTGTAAAAGGATTAGCTGATATAAAAGCCATTATTTTATTTTTTCAAATTTATTAAACACAAATCCTACGATAAATAAATCAGTATTTTCAAAATAATTAATTTTGTCCAAATCTTCTTTTGTTATATCCTCTTCCTTTATATTTCTTAAAATATTTATGGAATTCACTAACAAATCATTTTTCTTATTTTCAACAAAATATTGAAATTTTGTACCATATTGAATCAAATTCTTTCCTACAAACATCATCATGTCATAACCATCATAAGCTTCATCCAAAGGAAAAACATTGAATTTTTTATAATAATCATATTTAAATTTTTTAACCTTACTATTACTATCATCAAGATACCTGGGGGATGCCACTCTGATATTCAATCTCTTGAAAAAATTGTATCCGATTTTATTCGATTTCAACAAAATAGGCATTCCATATACATATACTTTTTTTTCTCCTTTTTCAATGTTTAATTTTCTTAAACACGAATAAATAAAGGTCTCATCTTTATATGACCAGTTCGGAATAATAAATACTTTTTCCTTATATTTATTTTCTTCAAATAATCCATCGAATATACTTCCTTCCTGCTCCAAAGAATCTTTATTTATAACCAAAATATTATAATCTTTATCATTTTCATTATTATGCTTATGCAAATCATTAACTTTTTTCATTCTGGATTTATCTTTGAAGATATCCCTACCGACGATATAAACATTTTCAGGATCAAAATTTTTATCCACATTTTTAACCAGAGCTTCAAAGTGATTTTCCAAAGACGGTTTTAACTGAATATAATAAGGATTATCATTTGCAACAGAACTATAAGATTTCCATGGAGAAATTACATCTATCTGTTTTCTTTTACCATAATTCGCAATACTTTTTAACTGCATTTTGTCGTAGGGACCAATTATTAAATCAGGAGGATCGAGATTCATTTTAGATTTTATATATGCAATTCTATTATTTTTTACAGGTGTATCAAAAACATTTACGATAAAACTTCCTCCTTGTTTTTCAAGTTCATCCAAAGCCATTAAAACACCGCTGTAATAATGTAAAAATTTATTAGTTCTGCTTTTTTCAAGCCCGGTAATATCTTCAAAATGCTTATTAGCTCCAAAAGGTATCAAAAGATCCAAAGTATAACTATTTTTTTTAACAGTTCCATGCAAGTCAATTTTATCTGCATCTTTATCATCTTCAGGCCATTGAAGTGTATCCACTGCATTATCGTTTTTATTTTCAACTTTATTCTTGTGAACAGGAGATTTTCGTCTCTTGTGCCTTTGCTTTTTATTGGAACTTCCTGAAAATATACCACAAGAAGAAAAGAAAATAATTGTAATTAAGAGAAAAACTATTTTATTCCCATTCAATAGTTGACGGTGGTTTTGTACTGATATCATAAACTACTCTATTTATACCTTTAATATTATTTATAATTGTATTTGCTATTTTACCAAGAAGCTCATGTGGCAAATCGCTCCAATCTGCTGTCATCCCATCTACACTGTTAACGCATCTCAAAGCTACAACATATTCATAGGTTCTCTCATCTCCCATCACCCCTACACTTTTTGCATTGAGCAGTATCGCCCCGGCTTGCCACACTTTATCATACCATCCGGATTCTTGCAATGCATCAATAAAAACCGCATCCGCTTCCTGACATAAATAAACTTTTTCTTCCGTTATATCTCCCAGAATCCTAATTGCCAAGCCAGGACCGGGAAAAGGATGCCGTTTTAATATCGAATCCGGAACACCAATCTCATATCCAACCTTCCTCACTTCATCTTTAAACAACATTTTTAGCGGTTCTATTATATTTAAATGCAATTTTTCAGGCAATCCTCCCACATTATGATGAGATTTTATAGTAACGGAGGGACCATGAACGGATACCGACTCTATCACATCGGGATAAATAGTGCCTTGGGCTAACCATTTAACTCCTTGTATTTTTTTTGCTTCGGTATCAAAAACATCAATAAATGTCTTCCCTATTATTTTTCTTTTTCTTTCCGGCTCCTCCTCTCCTGCCAATGCATCAATAAAAAGTTTTTTTGCGTCAACTCCTTTCACATTCAATCCAAGCCCTTTGTATGAATCCAGAACATCTGAAAATTCATTTTTTCTCAACAGCCCGTTATCAATAAATATACAATGAAGATTTTTCCCGATAGCTTTATGCAAAAGCATTGCTGCGACAGAAGAATCCACCCCTCCGGATAATCCGAGAACCACTTTATCATCTTTCAATTCTTCTTTTAACTCTTTTATTTTCTCAACCGCAAACGAATAAGGTGACCATTCAGGTTTACAACTTGCTATTTTAAAAAGAAAGTATGATATAAATTTATCTCCCGACTCCGTATGAGTAACCTCGGGATGAAATTGAATTCCGTAAACAGGGTATTTAAAAAAGTCTCCTTTTGATTTAAAAATAGCAACCGGAATAGATTTTGTGGAAGCAATAACTTCAAATTGTTCAGGTAATTTTTTGATAGTATCACCATGAGACATCCACACAATACTACCCTCTTTAATACCATGAAAGAAAGGATCGTCTTTAACAAAGTGAATATGCGATTTTCCATATTCCCTCTTTTCAGAAGCTTGAACATTCCCGCCATAAAATTCAGTAATAAATTGTGCACCATAACATATTCCAAGCACAGGATATTTGCCGATAAATTTATTTAAATCAACTTTAAGTGCATTTTTATCACGGACTGAAAACGGACTTCCCGATAAAATAACGGCTGATATATCATCACTTTCGGGAAATTTATTAAAAGGATATATTTCACAAAATACATTATGTTCTCTAACTCTACGTGCGATTAACTGTGTGTATTGAGAACCAAAATCTAGAATCACCACTTTTTTCATAGCATTAGGAATTTCATCTGTTAATAATTAATTGTGAAAATAATCCTTTTATAATATCAATTTATTACAGGAGATATTTTAGTCAGACTATATATAAAAAATAAATATAATATCAAAAGCATATACCCCTCCCACTTACTTACCTTTCTCAATGCCATTACAAAACCAAATAATATAGTGACTCCAACCATCATTGGAATGGAGACCTCCAACAAGACTTTTGGTATAACAAGACTTCCGAATAGAGAAGACACACCAAGTACCCCGTAAGTATTAAAAATATTAGATCCTACAACATTTCCTACAGCAATAGAATGATTATTACGTTTGATCGCGGCAAGACTCACAACCAATTCAGGTAATGATGTTCCCAGAGCCAGTGCACCAAGAGATATTACAGATTCATCAATATTTGCTAATTCAGCAATACCTTTTAAACCATAAATAACATAATCTGCACTAAAATAAATCACTGCACCGGCAACCAAAAGATATAAAAAATATGAAATTTTTAATACATTACCATCTTCAACAGCAATTCTTTTCTTTTTTATCGAATACAACAGGAAGATTCCCAATGCTACAATAAACAAACCCACTTCAAAATAATCCAGATGTCCGTCTAACAAAGCAAACCACATCAACAAAGCCGAACTCAAAAGAAGTGGCATATCAATCTCCATAATATTGTAATCAAGATCTATTCCTTTACCTACAATTGATACTACACCAATAATCAGCAAAATATTTGTAATATTTGAGCCAACTACATTACCAATTACAATCTGAGAGCTACCGGCATACACAGAAGCAATTGACGTCGCTAATTCCGGTAAAGAAGTCCCAAATGCTACTATAGTCACTCCTATAATAAATGGAGAAACTCCAAGAGCCAGACCAATTTTCTCTGCTGACACAACAAACAAATCACTTGCTTTAATTAAAAAAGCAAGACTAACGATAAAAATCAATATATAAACTGTAACACTAATAACCCAAGTTTTTAATTAAACATGCAAATTTACAAATAGTTATTATCTAGTCAAAATAAATAGACAAATAAAAAAGCCCTGATATTTTTCAATATCAGAGCATGTATGAAAAAACAGCTGATTATTTTGCCTTTTTACTTATTATTACTCGCATTAAACCCAAGAGATAAACCAAATTGAAATTCCTTTTTCTTCAGTACTGTAAATATATTTAATGGGAAATTGACTTTTCCCGATTTAAAACTTTTTCCAAGTCCTATAACCAGTCCCGTATCCAAATATGGCTCACCACGACTATCAAGCCTGTACTTTTTCACATATCCATCAGGTACTTTGCCTATATGCCACTTATTGTCTTTATCATAATATCCTTCACCTTTTTTTGTCAAAATAAATGTAGGTCCAACTGCCAATTCAAACCCATTGGTATTTAATCTGACCCCATTTAACAAGGTCAAACTGGGAATAACAACTCCCTGATCCACTCCGCTTATAACAGGAATAATCTCAAATAAAGCTTGTATTTTTCCAGCATTCAGATAGCTAACCTCAAACTGATAACCAAATTGAAAATACAAAGGCCTACCTTCAAAACCTCCAACTTCCGATTCAGCACGGATAATATTGGCTTCGTCACCGGTAAGCAATGTAAATCCAATCCGAGGACCTGATAATGACAGTCTTTCCACATCAGGAACATTTATGCTACTTTCATATTGATTTTCTTTAATCAAAGCTGTTTCGATAGTTTTATCAATGGGTATTTCCAACAATTTTTTCAATGTGATTTTAAGCATTTCTTTAAGCCTTTTATCCACATTAATAAATTCAATAAGTTTCTGTTTAACTATACTTTTTCTGTCGACATCTACAATCCATAAAGAAACAACAATTTTATCAAGCAATTTTTCAACAGAACCTGACAACATATAATCCACTTTTAATAATTCACCTGCTTTCACCAGACAATTAGTGCTATAACAAACGGAATCAACAATACCGGCACCTGACAACATATCAAGCATATCATATTTACCCAATACTTCAAATGTATCCAACTCAATCAAAGAATTTCTAACAAGTTTTGTTAGCTGATTTGAATTCAATATTACATTATCGGTATTGATAGATAAAACAGCAATCTTTTTGGAATACTTGGTTTTTTGTGCATAGATAGCATTAATACCACTGATGGAAAATATTACTACAATTAATAATGATAACATTTTTTTTTGATTTTTCATAATTTTATCTTTTTGATTACAATGCAAAGTTCCAACTAATTCATTAATAAAAATTATCTAATTTCGATAAAAACATATATTATTTTATATAATATGTATAATCTTACCAACTTATAGCCGGCAGTAAATAATTGAGAATTGAGAATTGAGAATTGAGAATTGAGAATTGAGAATTGAGAATTGAGAATTGAAAATTGAGAATTGAAAATTGAAAATTGAAAATTGAGAATTGAGAATTGAGAATTGAGAATTGAA
>JALSPW010000112.1 GCA_026985735.1 Saprospiraceae bacterium | reverse complement strand
TTTTTGGTGGTATATCGGATGCTCCCATGGAACTTCTATGAATTCTTTATCGGGGAAAACATGTTTCATTGCTAATCTGATATAGGGATCCAGTCCATAATTATCGGAAATATGAAGGAATCCACCTCCCGTCAAATAGTTTCTTAGGTTTTCAGCCTCACTGTCCGTAAATATAATATTCCCGTGTCCTGTTATATGTACAAAAGGATAGTTGAAGAGATCTGGTGAGCCTACATCCACTGTTGCATAATCAGGATCAATGTCAGTATCAAGATATTTGTTGCAAAAAAGAGATAAGTTTTTTAATGAAGTTGGGTTTGCATACCAATCACCACCTCCATTATACTTTAATAATGCTAATTTCACAGAGTTATGACCGGTGAAAGCTGTTGCAATTAGTAATACTGCTATTGGTATTAATATTTTTATTCTCATGTTATAAATTAAATATACACGATGTAAACTTTTTTTTATCTATTTTATTGTTAAAAATAAATGATATTATTTTAACATTTTTTTATCTTTGTAAAATAATCCTTTTGTTCTCTGTATACACAGTCTTAATAAAATAGTTGCTCTATTTGGATTTTTGAATTGTGTATAATAAAGGAGTGACTACTCGGATAGAATCATTTTGGTTGTAATAGTCTTATCTTATCTCTAAAATATTTTATCTGTGTAGATGCTATTTTTTAATATAAGTAATCACTAGGGTGTAATTATTTTGGATAAAAAATATCAGTTTTTTTTATTTTAAAAACTTACTGCCTGAAATGCTACAAAAAATAATTATTTATGGGATGGTTTAAAAGATTGAAAAAAGGTGTTCAAACAACTACTAAAAATAAAAAGGATACTCCCGGAGGTATTTGGTATAAATGTAAGGGCTGCGGTCAAACTATGACAAATAAAGAATTAGCAGATAATTTATATGTTTGTCCTAATTGTGATTTTCATGTGAGAATAGGACCCGATGAATATTTTGATATCATTTTTGATGGTAAATATACCAGATTATTTACAGGATTGAGATCTAAAGATTTTTTAGGGTTTACAGATTTAAAGTCGTATGCGGACCGTTTGAATGATATTGAAAAGAAAAAACCCGGAAGAGAGGCAATTGAAGTAGCAGAAGGGAAAGTAAAACAAAAACCTCTTGTTATTGCTGCTATGGATTTTGGATATATAGGAGGCTCGATGGGATCTGTAGTCGGTGAAAAGATATCCAGAGCTGTGGATTACTGTATTGAAAAAAGATTACCTTTAATGATTATTTCAAAATCGGGTGGTGCAAGAATGATGGAATCGTCATTTTCGTTAATGCAAATGGCAAAAACATCGGTTCAGTTAGCTCAATTGGATAAAGCCGGATTACCGTTTTTTTCATTGATGACAAATCCAACAACCGGTGGAGTGACGGCTTCATTTTCGATGTTAGGGGATATTAATATGGCAGAACCCAAAGCCCTAATAGGGTTTGCGGGACCCAGGGTTATAAAGGAAACAATAAAAAGGGATTTACCGGAAGGTTTCCAAACTTCAGAATTTTTGCTTGAGCATGGGTTTCTTGATTTTATTGTCCATAGAAAAGATTTAAAAGAAAGAATTAATGATATGTTAGTATTGTTTAATATTAAACAGGAACCAAAAAAGCAAGAAACTGTTGCTGGTAATTAAATTCTTAACTCGTAGCATTTAGTATGAAAAAAAATCATTTTGTCTAAAATTCTTACAGTCTTTTATACTTTAGTGATGCTATTACTCAAAAAATATAATTTATTTAAAGAAAAAATTATATTTTTCATTTCAAAAGCACTATATAGGAGGAGTTGTGTTAAAACATTTTTATTATTATAAATCATTTGTTTATTTTACAATAGTATTGCAATGCCTTATAAAATGTACTCCATTTGATATAAAATTTGGAATTTATTTATTTAAAAGAAATACCGGTGATTTGATAACAAAATTTTAACATTTTATAATTAGAAATAATTTTTTATATTATTTTTATTTTAAAATATTAGTTTTACTTTTGTGTCGTGATTTATTTTTTATAAACAAAATTTGAAACTGTGGAAAACGGAGGCAAAATGAAATTCGAACCGGTTTATTCGTCTAAAATAAGAGCCGGAAAGAGAAGAACCTATTTCTTTGATGTTAGAGAGACCAGAGGTGGGGATTTTTTCATAACTTTAACTGAAAGTACCAGAAAGTTTGATGGTGAAGGATATGAAAGACACAAAATCTTTTTATATAAAGAAGATTTTAACAGGTTTTTAAAAGGTATGGAAGATACTATTAATTATGTTAAAACAGAATTGATGCCCGATTATGATTTTGATGAATATCAACGCAGGCAGGAAGAGTGGGAGAGAAAAAGGGCTGAAGAATTAAAGCAGCAAGAAAATAACGAAGGTGAATCCGAAGAAGAAAAAAACGATGATTCTCATTCGGAAGAAGATATGACCTGGTAAGGAATTTATGATACAATAACTTCATTTTAGAAGTATTTTATTAATATAAATTCATCGTAATATTGGTAAAACTATTATCTGAATAGATATATGGTTAATAGTGTTATTTGTGTAAATATAAATCACTTCGTATAAGTAATATAGTATACGGTGGATTAATCGCTAAACGAGTTGTTGTCAAGGACAAAGTTCAAAGGCAAAAGGACAAAGTTCAAAAATAAAAGTTCAAAAAAAGACAAGGATTTGCGATAGAAGTAAAGCAATATTAAGCCGACTTTGAAGTCATGCTATCGTACGCTTTCAAGTCTTACCTGCAATTATCGAAAAATGATTTACGGCGGGCTATTTTAATATCCTTCCAAAGAGATTAATTTTGAAAAGATGATTAATCATGATGCCAAGTGAATACCAGCAGCATTAATCTGTCATGATTTTATCAATCGACCCGCTACTGATGTAGCAGTTTCTTCATTACCAAAAGAGGTTTACTCTTTTGGTTCTCTCCTTCGTCAAGACTGTTCAGTTATGCATCAAGGCAAAAAATGAAAATATTTTTCTCTCATGATTTTATTGATTTTGGGGTCACCTTAATTCCCAAAGGGTCAATTGTTCTGAATTTATAACAATCCGAATAAAAATGCTTTTTTTTATAGGATCTAATAATAATACTGATTAAGACGATGAAGAAATTTCATTTTCTTTTTTTTTGACTATATTCAATATGTATTCCAATTGTTCTTGTTTTGTCATATTTCCCGTATTTACAATAATTGCATTTTCAGCTATTTTTAACGGACTATGTTTTCTTGAAGAATCTATTTTATCTCTTTTAATAAGATTGTCTTTTACTTCCTCAATATCTATATTATCTCCTGTTTTTTCTTCAAGTTCCTTGTGTCTTCTTTTAGCTCTTATATCCAAATCGGCATTTATGAAAAATTTCAAATCGGCATTTGGAAAAACAACAGTACCGATATCCCGTCCATCCATTACAATTCCACCTTTTTCACCCAATTTTCTTTGAATTTTCACAAGAAAATTTCTTATTTCCGGAATAGCAGACACTTCGCTGACATGTGATGAAATATAAAGGCTGCGTATTTTGTCTTCAACGCATTTATCATCTAGATATATTTTGTTTTCACCATTTTTTATTACAAAATATATCGAAGTATTCCGGAGAGTTTCTTTAATTTTGTTAATATTTTTAATATTGATGTTATTGTTGAGCAATTTGTATGTTATAGCCCTATACATTGCTCCGCTGTCGATATAGATATATCCGAGTTTTTTTGCCAGGGATTTGGCTATTGTAGATTTTCCGGAAGAAGAATAACCGTCTACAGCAATGATTAGTTTTTTATTGTTCATTTTGCAAAAATAAAAAAAAAGCCTTGACAAATTAAATTGCAAGACTTTTTTATGTATTTCCAACTTCAATTAAATATTGATGTTAATATTCATCCTCATTGAAAAGAAAATCATCTTTTCGAGGATAATCCGGCCAGATATCTTCAATGTTTTCATAAATCTCTCCTTCATCTTCCATTTCTTGCAGATTTTCGATTACTTCTATTGGTAATCCTGATCGAATTGCATAATCGATTAATTCATCTCTGGTTGCAGGCCATGGTGCGTCTTCAAGATGATGAGCTAATTCTAATGTCCAATACATATATTTTGTTTTGTTTATTAATTAATTAAATAATTTATTTAGTGTTTTCAAGCATTCACTATTTATTAATAATGCAAAAAATTGTAAAAAAGTTTAAAATATTAAAAAAGTTGTATTTAAATTTTAGCAATTTCATTCTTAATAGCGCTATTATTATTTTTATTTAAATAATTAGCATAGCGTCCCCATAAGAGAAAAATCTGTATTTTTCTTTTACTGCAATATTATAAGCATCCAAAATCAAGTCAGTATCGGCAAAAGCACTTATCATAATTAGTAAACTTGATTTAGGTAAGTGGAAATTCGTGATTAATGCATCGGAAATTTGGAAATCATAAGGTGGATAAATAAACAAATTTGTCCATCCCTCGGAAGATCTCAATAATCCCGTTGCTGTGACAGATGATTCCACTGCCCTGGTTGAAGTAGTACCAACCGTGAATATTTTACTATTATTTTTTTTAGCTTTGTTAATAACATCAGCTGTTTCTTGTGGGATGCTAAAGTACTCGGCATCCATTTTATGTTTTGATAAGTCTTCCACTTCTATCGATCTGAAAGTACCTATACCAATATGTAATGTTAATTCTGTAAAATCAATTCCTTTCAATTCAAGTTTTTTCATTAAATTCCTAGTAAAATGAAGACCTGCTGTAGGAGCGGCTATAGCACCGTCGTTTTTTGCAAATATTGTTTGATATCTTTCCTTATCAAAAATCTCCTCAGGTCTGCCGATATACTTTGGTAAAGGGGTGTGTCCCAACCGTCTCAATGTTTTATGAAATTCTTCATCAGAACCATCATACATAAATCTAATTGTCCTGCCTCTTGAAGTAGTATTATCGAGAACTTCTGCAACAAGCATTTCCGATTCTCCTTCTTTTTCAAAATATAACTTATTTCCAACACGTATTTTTCTTGCGGGGTCTACCAATACATCCCACAATCTTAATCTGGAATTTAATTCCCTTAACAGAAAAACTTCAATGTTTGCTCCTGTTTTCTCTTTGTTACCATAAAGTCTTGCGGGAAAAACTTTAGTATTATTAATAACAAAAGCATCTCCTTCATTAACGTAATCGATAATATCTTTGAATAATTTGTGTTCGATTTTCCCACTGTCTTTATGAACTACCATCAATCTGGATTCATCTCTTTCATCAGTAGGATATTGCGCAATCAATTCTCTTGGTAAATCAAAATTAAACTTTGATAGTTTTGATTTCATATGTGATTTTTTAATTTTTTGCAAAAATACTATTATTATCAATTTTTTATAATGATTATTGAAATTTATAGGGTTTTTGCAGATTATTTTATTGAGTTTATCTAAACTTCTTTTTTTATAACTTCATTTAGGGTACTTTGGTTCTCGATTTCAAGTTTTTTTTTAAATTTTATTTAATTATGTGTACATAATTTTTTTTATTTGAAGTTTTACATAATCGTTTGAAAAAAAATAAACATTCAAAAATGATGCTTTTGAGATAAAAATTGTAACAGATGAAAATATATGTAAAAATATTGTACGAAACATTATTGCAGGCTAAAAACCAATTGGTAAATAATAAGCTTCGTACGTTTTTATCTCTTTTGGGAATATCTATAGGTATTTTTAGTATTGTAGTTGTAAAGACCGCAGTGGATTCTCTGGAATATAATATTAAGACCAGTTTTGCAAAATTGGGAACAGATATTATTTATATAGATAAAATACCGTGGAATGAAAATGCGAGAAAAAACTATTGGAAATATAAAAGAAGACCTGAAATCAGTTATAAAGATTTTAAAGCGATAAATGAAAATGTAAAATCTGCAAAAAATGTCTCTTTTACTGTATTTGTCGGAGGGAAAACCTTGAAATATAAGTCATCCAGTGTTGAAGGAGCCTATATACTTTGTCCAACTTGGAAATTTGGTGATATGATGAAATTGGACTTTAGTGAAGGTAGATATTTTACTAGGAATGAATATAACACAGGTAATAATAAAGTAATTTTAGGATATAATATTGCAAAAGAATTATTTCAAGGTATAAATCCTATAGGTAGAAATGTTAAAATTTTCGGACAAAAATTTAAAATAATCGGAGTATTGGCAAAAGAAGGTGATAATATTGTTAATGTGATGCCATTTGATGATGCAATAATGATAAATTATAATACTGCAAGAAAGTATATCAATGTTAAGGATAAGTTTAGAACGGGAAGATTATTAAGTGTGCAAGCAGCAAATGAAAACAAGCTTACTCAAACAGAGGATGAAGTAATTGTTGCGATGAGAAAAGTGAGAGGACTGAAACCTGTTGAGGCAAATAATTTTGCGATTAACGAATCTTCATTATTTACTAAAATTTTGGATCAGGTTTTTGGCTCTATAAACATTGCAGGGTTTTTTATAGGTATTTTTGCGCTAATAGTGGGTATGGTGAGTATTGCTAATATAATGTTTGTTTCGGTAAAAGAAAGAACCAAAATCATAGGTATTAAAAAAGCAGTTGGAGCAAGACGTATAATTATCTTGTTAGAATTTTTACTTGAAGCTATCGTTCTTAGCTTGATAGGTGGGATTATCGGTCTGATTTTAGTGTTTTTAACTATAACGGTTATTAATAATTATGTCGATTTTGTTATGTTTCTTTCTGTCGGAAATATCTTATATGGCGTATTGTGGAGTATTGGTGTTGGAATTATAGCAGGAATAATACCTGCTTATAATGCATCGAAATTAAATCCTGTAGTTGCCATTAGAAAATAATCGGTAAATATTATTTATGATTATTAAAATAAATTATTTTTGCAATTATATAAAAAATTGTCTGCTTTTTGCAGACGCTAAATATTAATCAACAATAAATCAAACAGTTTATGAAAAAGTTTTTATTTGCATTAATTACTATTTTTATTATAGGCAATATAAATGCACAAACAAAAAAAATTAATTTTGTAGAATATGACCTTGCAAACGGTTTGCATGTCATACTTCATGAAGATCATTCTACTCCTATCGTTGCCGTATCGGTAATGTATCATGTAGGTTCAAAAAATGAAAAACCTGACAGAACTGGTTTTGCACATTTTTTTGAACATTTGATGTTTGAAGGAAGCAAATATGTCAAGAGAGGAGAATATGATAAATACTTGCAAAATGTAGGAGGTATGAACAATGCTAATACTACTCAGGATAGGACATTTTATTATGAAGTATTGCCTTCAAATAATATAGAGCTTGCGTTATGGCTTGAATCTGAAAGAATGCTTCACGCAAAAGTTGATTCGGTGGGAATAGAAACCCAGAGGGAAGTCGTAAAAGAAGAAAAACGTCAAAGAATTGACAACAGACCGTATGGAACTATATGGAAAGAAGCGTTCGGACATGCTTATAAAGTTCATCCGTACAAATGGCCTGTTATCGGGTCAATGGATGATTTGAATGCAGCATCGGAAAAGGATTATAAAGATTTCTATAATACTTTTTATGTACCGAACAATGCTATTTTGTCTATAGCAGGAGATATCGATGTTAAGGAAACTATGAAATTGATTTCAAAATATTTTTCTACTATTCCTAAGGGGACAAAGGAGATATATAGACCAAAAGTAGTAGAACCTCCATTGGGAGGAGAAGTGAGAGATACAATTTATGATAATATTCAATTGCCTGCAATTATTGAGACATATAGAATTCCCGCCATGGGAACAAAAGATTTTTATGCCGCTTATATGTTTGCACAATTACTGGCAGGTGGGAAAAGCTCAAGGATGAATAAATCGCTTGTGGATGAAAAACAGTTAGCCCTTTATGTTGCAAGTTTCCCCTATCCCTTGGAAGATCCGGGAGTTCATCTTATGTTTGCTATTGCTAATATGGGGAAAGATCCTTTGGAAGTGGAAAAAGCTATGGATGCTGAAATTGAAAAGGTGAAAACGGAAGAGATTAGTGATAAGGAATTTATGAAACTGAGGAATATGATAGAAGCTGAATTTGTTGATAATAGTGTGAAAATGGTTGATATTGCAGAAAATCTGGCTAACTACAAAATGTATTATGGAGATACAAATCTGATAAATACCGAATTGGATAAATATATGAGCGTGACAAAAGAAGATATTCAAAATGTTGCTAAGAAATATTTTAATAGAGATAACAGGGTGGTGTTGTTTTATTTACCAAAAAAATAATTATAATTTAAATAAAAAATAAAGTTAATAGAAATGAAAAAAATAATATTATTAATATTTTTAGGTGCATTTTTTATTCAATGTAGCCCTAAAGTAAATAAAGATTTAAATAAAAAAGATAATGTAAAATTTGATTTTAGATCAAAAGCTCCTAAACCAAAACCCGCTCCTGAAGTTAAGTTTGGAGATTATAAAATTGTTACTTTGGACAATGGATTAAAGATTATTGTAGTTGAAAATAATAAAGTCCCAAAAGTTTCTATGAGATTATTCTTGGATAGAAAACCGGTTTTGGAAGGTAATAAAGCCGGTTATATTGAATTGACGGGAGAATTATTATCCAGAGGTTCAAAAAATAAAAGCAAAGCACAACTGGATGAGGAAATAGATTTTATAGGAGCTGATTTTGTGACATTTAGTAAAGGTTTTTATATGTCGGGATTGTCAAAATACTCGGATAAAATGTTAGCAATAGCAGCTGATGCCATACGTAATCCGGCTTTTCCCAAAGAAGAGTTTGAGAAATTGAAAACTCAGAAATTGTCTCAATTAGCATCTGCTAAGGATGATCCCAATTCTATAGCTTCCAATGTTAAATCCGTCTTGGATTATGGTAAAAATCATCCTTTTGGTGAAGTGGTATCTGAAAAAACAGTAAATAATATTACTTTAGAAGATTGTAAGAATTATTATAATAACTTCTTTAATCCTGCTGATGGATATCTTGTCTTTGTAGGTGATATCAATTATGAAAATGCAAAAAAACTGGCAGAAAAATATTTTGGCGATTGGCAAGCAAAATTAATTCCCGGTCAGAAATTAACTGAGGTAAACGGTCCCGTTAAGACTACTGTCGATTTTGTACCTAAACGTGGCGCAGTGCAGTCGGTTTTGTCTATTACCTATCCTGTAAACCTGACACCTAATAGTGAAGATATCATAAAAGCCAGAGTGATGAATACATTATTCGGAGGATTTTTCAGAAGTAGGCTGAACCAAAATCTAAGGGAAGATCATGCATATACTTATGGCATCAGATCATCACTTCGGGATAATCCTGTTATAGGGGAATTTGAAGCAAGAGCAAGTGTGCGAAACGAAGTTACTGATAGTGCTATTTATCAGATTATTTATGAAATGAATAAACTTCGAAATGAAAAAGTTTCTGATAAAGAATTAAAATTGGTCAAAAGTGTTATGACAGGAAATTTTGGCAGAGCATTGGAAGATCCTGCTACTATTGCTAATTTTGCCTTGAAAACAGAAAGATTTAATTTGCCGAAAAACTTTTATCATGATTATCTTAAAAACCTTGCTGCCGTAACAGCTGATGATATAATGGAAATGGCTAATAAATATCTTAGACCGGATAAAGCAAATATTGTAGTTGTAGGAGATAAAAAGAGTGTTGCAGGTAAGTTAAATTCATTTGGTGAAGTACATTTTTATGATTTCTATGGAAATGAAGTAAAAGAGAATTCTTCAAAAGCGAAAACCGAAAGTATATCATTGGATAAGTTGTTTGAAGGAAATATTAATGCCCTGGGGGGTAAAGATAAGGTGAAATCAGTTAAGACAATTGAAACCGAATATACTGCTTCCATACAAGGAATGGAAATGAAATTATGGGAATTGAAAGTAAACGGACAAAAATCGGCAATGAAAGTTATTATGATGGGGCAGGCAATCCAAGAACAAAAATTTGACGGCGAAAAAGGAGTACAAATAGCACAAGGTAGAAAAAAAACTGTTTCGGATGAGGATTTGGAAGATATTAAGTCGGAAACATTTGTTTTCCCTGTTTGCGCATTGAAAAAGGATAATGATGTTAAGTTGACAGGTACAGAAACTATAGACGGTAAAGAATATTATATATTGGAGCAGAAATCGGAAAAGAAAACCTCATTGTATTATTTTAATACCAAAACGTTTTTACTTGAAATGATTGAAATAATATCGTCTGTTAATGGGATGGAACAAAAAATATCTCAAAAATATTCCGATTATAAAAAACATGATGGTGTCATGATTCCTGAGAAAATAACATTGTCAGGTGCTATGCCAATGCCTATTGATTTTAAACTCACTAAGATAGAGATAAATGGGGAAATTGATGAAAATGCTTTTAAAGTTGATTGAAAAAGTATTTTGTATAGTGAAATTAAGATGTTATGAAGAAAAAAAGAATATCTTTGTAATTTTAAGTAATTAATTACTGTTTATAAAGTTAAAAGCCGGAAATAGAATGTTAGTGATTGAGGTTTGTTAAATATTTGAAATCAGGAAATCTCGCTCTAAGTATCATGACTGTTTCAAACACGCTTATAATAAAGGTGCCGGACTTTAAAGGCAGAGGTATTAAAATACTGTTTTTCGTAGTGAAAGTTGTTTAGAATACTTATAAATATTTAATATAAATTACCATGGCTGAAAAGGTAACACTTAACGATATGACATTTGTTAAGATGATTGAAAAATCCATATTAAAAGAAAAGGTTAAAGAACTTGCCAATCAGATTAATAAAGAATACAAAGGTGAGTTTTTAGAGCTTATTGTTGTACTTAAAGGGGCATTTGTGTTTGCTTCGGATTTGATAAGAAATTTAACTGTTGATCATGCTATCCATTTTGTTCAGTTTTCTTCTTATATCGGTACTAAATCCACTAATGAAATTAAAGAAAAACTGTCTGTGAATTTTAATGTTGAAGGCAAACACATTCTTATTGTCGAAGATATTATAGATACAGGTAATACATTGAATTATTTTATTGATAAATTGAAAAAGAAACATCCTAAATCAATTCATATAGCGGCATTATTATTTAAACCCAATGCGTTTAAACATAATTTTCCGGTTAAATTTAAAGCTTTTGATATCGATGATAAGTTTGTAATTGGCTATGGTTTGGATTTAGATGAAAGAGCAAGGAATTTGAAGCATATCTATCAATTGGAGGAAGAATAAATATTAAAAATACTCTGCTTGAGTTGTTAACATAAAAATATTTATATATGAAAAATATTTATTATATTCTTTTTTCTTTACTATTTATAGGAATTTCCTGCTCGGGAAATAAACATGAAAATACGATTTCTATTAATGATAAAATCAATCTTGATACTTCAGTTATTTATCCCGGAGCTTATTCGGTCACTAAATATATCCCTTTATTGCAGAATAAAAATGTCGCTTTAGTAGTGAACCAAAGTAGCTTGATAAACGGACAACATCTCATGGATACTTTGATGTCGTTGGATATTCAGGTAAAAAAGATTTTCGCTCCTGAACATGGTTTCAGGGGTAAAGAGGACCCGGGTGAAACTATTGATAATTCAATTGATAAGAAAACCGGTATCCCTGTTGTTTCGCTGTATGGGAAAAAAACAAAACCTACCAAGGAGGATTTAAAAGGCATTGATATTATCTTGTATGATATTCAGGATGTTGGAGTTAGGTTCTATACATATATCTCAACACTGGGTTTGGTGATGGAGGCTGCTGCTCAATATGGTTTGCCGGTTATTGTGCTCGATAGACCTAATCCCGTAGGATATCTTATAGATGGGCCTGTACTTGAAAAGAAATTTAAATCTTTTGTAGGTATGTATCCTATACCTGTCGCTTATGGTATGACTATTGGAGAATTGGCAAGGATGATAAAGGGAGAAAATTGGATTGAAAATACCGGTAATCTGGATTTGACAGTTATTTCTTGTACTAATTACAGGCATGACAAAATGTATGATTTGCCGGTAAAACCCTCTCCCAATTTGCCTGATAATATCGCTATTACATTGTATCCTTCATTATGCTTTTTCGAAGGGACAACAGTTAGCGTAGGCAGGGGAACCGATAAGCCGTTTAAACAAATAGGGCATCCCGGTTTAAAAGAATATTATGAATATTTTTTTATACCTGAACCCAATGAAGGTTCAAAACATCCTAAACATATAGGAGAAAAATGTTATGGAATTGATTTAAGTGGTTTGAAAATTAAAGATTTTAGATATAAAAACAAATTGGATTTGTCTTATTTAATTGATTTTTATAATAAACTTAAAGATAAAGATAAATATTTTAAAGAAAACGGTTGGATAGATAAATTAGCCGGTACCGACAAATTAAGAAAAATGATTATTGCCGGTAAAAATGAAATGGAAATAAGGGAATCATGGCAAAAGAAGCTTGAGAAATTTAAACAAAAACGCGAAAAGTATCTTCTTTACAAATGATATACAAGATATGATACCATTAAAGCTTTTTGTTTTTTGATGTGGAAAGACACTATTGTCTGTTGTTTTGATATTTATCATTTTATTAATGAAATACTTAATTTATATATCGTTAATCATATTTATGTTTTTGGTAAATGCCAAATCCCAAAATACTTTTATTATCGATGAATTGATGGAGAGGTATATGGAAAGTGTTGAGGAAAATGATGATGTTGATATGAATCTTGTGAGGGAAAAGTTTGAATTCAGATTGGAAAATCCTTTGAATATAAATACTTGTGATGAAGAGGAATTACGAAATTTAGAGATTCTTTCAGAACAACAATTAAAGTCATTCTTCGAATATAGAAACAATCTCGGAAAATTGATTTCCATATATGAGCTTCAAGCAATTCCTTACTTTGATCTCAATACAATATATCTTATTTCGCCCCTTGTGAAAATTGGTGATTATGGAAAAGATTACCATGTTTCATTAATGAGAATGCTTAATAGTAGTAAAAAATCCATATATTTAAAATCGAAAACCATTCTGGAAGATAAAGCCGGATACATTTCATCAAATGAAAAGCCTGCTAAATATGCGGGAAATAAACTAAATTTCTATTCCCGTCTGAAGATGAAATATGAAAATAGGATGGATATTGGAATAATAGCGGAAAAAGATCCCGGTGAATTGTTTTTTGAGGGATATAATAAGCAAGGATTTGATTATTATTCCGGACATTTTTTTTTGTATAAATATAAAAATTGGCTTAAAGAGTTAAATATTGGAGACTATACTATTAGTTTGGGGCAGGGACTTATTTTGCATAATGATTTTGGAAGGGGAAAAAGCGCTTTGGTTACGAAAATAATGAAGAATACCACCAGAGTTGTAAGACCGTATTCTTCTGTAAATGAAAATCTTTATTTTAGAGGAATCGCCGCAACTTTTAAAGTTATCAAAAACACGGAATTGACAGTTTTCGGGTCAAAAAAAAATATAGATGGTAATATCAATGAAATACAAGACGATTATGAAAATCCGGCTGTTTTTGCCTCCAGTTTGCAAATATCGGGGTTTCATAGACTGCAAAGTGAAATAGAAGGAAAACACAGCATAAATCAAAAGGCTTTAGGGACAAGAATCTCTTATAAAAATAAATCAAAACATATCGGGATTAATCTTTTTTATTTGAATCATGATAAACCTTTGATAAAACAGGATAAATTGTATAATAAATTTAAATTTTCCGGCCAAAATTTGCTAAATATTAGTGTGGATTATTCATATATATTTAAAAGAATCTTTTTTTTCGGAGAAATAGCACGCAGCAAAAATAATTCTTATGCTTTATTACAAGGGATTCAATACATTCCGTCTTCCAAAATGGAAATTGCTGTTTTGTATCGTAATTATTCAAAATCGTACCATAGCCTAAATTCAAATTCATTTGGGGAAACTGTGGGAACTAATGACGAAACGGGAATTTACTTTGGTGTTAATATGAACCTCAACAGGCATTGGTCAATGAGTTTTTATCATGATGTTTTTAAATTTCCA
>JALSPW010000111.1 GCA_026985735.1 Saprospiraceae bacterium | reverse complement strand
ATTATCAATTAATTTAATATATTTAACTTAAATTTAAAATATAATCCAACAAATTCTATAAATAGGTAAATATTATTTTATGGTTCCTTATTTATATCCTTTTTAGACAAATCTTATATTTTTTATTTTAAATAAATATAATATAAATTTGCCACCAAAATAAAAATATTGAAAAATGGATTTATCAGTTAAATATTTAGGATTAAAATTAAAATCACCTATAGTAGCAGGTAGTTCATCCTTGCCGATGAAGATTGAAAACTTAAAAAAGATGGAAAATGCAGGAGCGGGAGCTGTAGTATTGAGATCTTTATTTGAAGAAGAAATAACATTGGAATACGAACATCTGCTTAAAACAGCAAGTGAAAGTGATCCTCATATGGATTACTATGATGTAAAAATAAAAAATGATAACATAACAAATTATCTTGAATATATAAAAGAGGCTAAATCCACGATAAATATTCCTGTTATAGCTAGTATCAATTGTGTAAGTTCTCATGAATGGACATATTTTGCAAAAAAATTAGAAGAAGCGGGAGCTGATGCTATTGAATTGAATTTATTTATAATGCCTTCTGATTTTAAAATAAATTGTGAAGAGATCGAAAATACATATATGCGGATTGTTGATACAATAAGGAAAGAAACATCTCTTCCCATTGCGGTAAAACTAAGTTATTATTTTTCGGATCTTGCTGCTTTTATCAAAAGAATTTCCGAGAAAGTGGATGGTGTTATTCTTTTCAATCGATTTTTCCATACTGATTTTGATATTGAAAATTTCAAAATTATTCCTACAAATGTTTTAAGTAGAAATACAGATATAGCAATTTC
Source organism: Saprospiraceae bacterium (assembly GCA_026985735.1). Lineage (GTDB taxonomy): Bacteria > Bacteroidota > Bacteroidia > Chitinophagales > Saprospiraceae > JADJGA01. The sequence goes on along the minus strand of JALSPW010000111.1, from coordinate 13,344 downwards.
ATTAAGGTGGATATCGATAATGGCCGGAAGGACTAGCGGAAGTCTGATAGCATCTACGGGAGTCCATGACGGCAATTCGGTAATCAAAGAAATATTAGCCGGGGCCGATGCGGTACAAGTAGTATCTGCATTGTACAAGCACGGTATAGAATTTATTGAAGATATGATATCGGATTTAACTCAATGGATGGAGCGGCACAATTTCAATTCGCTTGATGAATTCAGAGGCAAGATGAGTCAGAAGAACAGTCCAAATCCGGCTGCAGTAGAAAGAATGCAATTTATGAAATATTTCGAATCAAAAAAATATGATTTTGAATAATATATTTTCATTATCATAAATTGAAAAAATCTTTAATATGAAAAGTGATTATCTTAAAAAACTACCGTTAAAAACCAAATTGTCAAGATTTTTTATGCACTGGTTTCTTTTGACTTTGGTGTGGTTTGGTTTTACCAATACTTTTGCCGCCCAAGAGGTTTTAACCGGTCTTATTGTAACAGCAATGATTTCATTTTTATCTATCAGACTATTTACCTGTTGTGATTTAAGGATATTGAGTCCGGGCAAGATTCTTTACATGTTACAATACATATTTGTATTTTTAATAGCATTGATAAAATCAAATATTGATGTTGCAAAGAGGGTATTATCCCCTTCATTGCCAATAAATCCGGGAATAGTAAAATTCAAAACAAAATTAAATAAGAATTTTGCAAAAATGGTACTTGCCAATAGTATCACTCTAACACCGGGAACACTTAGTATAGATATTGTAGACGACACTTTTTATATTCATTGGATTGATGTTAAAACCACTGATCCTGAACAAGCTTACAAAGAGATAGCTGAACCATTTGAAAAAATACTATTAAAAATATTTTAAAATGAATTATATAATTTATTTTTCTTTGACAATTATGATTCTCGGACTGATATTAGCCGCAATCAGATTTGTAAAGGGGCCGACAGCAGGAGACAGGACAGTTGCTTTGGATACAATGACTATCATCGGTGTATCCGGAATTGTTTTGAGCTCTTATTTATTCAATAGATATATCTATTTGGATGTAGCACTGGTATATGGAGTCCTTGGATTTATTGGAGTTATTGTTATTGCAAGATATTTAGAAAAAGCATTATGAGTATATTAGAAATTATAGGAGGAATACTAATAATAACAGGAAGTTTATTCCTGTTTTTGGGAGCATTAGGAATCTACAGAATGCCTGATGTTTACAATAGATTACAAGCAGGAACAAAAGCTACAACACTGGGAGCAATGTCATTGATTCTTGGAGTTGGTTTTCTTATGCCGGGTTGGATTTTGAAAATATTGATAATAATAATTTTCATCGCATACTCCAATCCGATAAGTTCACATGCACTGGCAAGAGCAATGCATTTAAGAAAAAGATTTATGTTTTTTAAGAATGAGGAAATAGATGCATATAAAGAAATTGATAAAAATAATAACCCGGAAAAATGATATATTTAATACTTACATTTATTTTGATTTTGTTAATGATCGGTGCTGCCGTATATGCGATTTGGCAAAAAGATTTGTTGTATGCGGTAATAGCTTCAGGAATTATTAGCTTGTTATTATCAATTATATTTTTGATATTACAAGCACCTGATGTTGCTTTGACCGAAGCGGCAATAGGAGTTGCTTTAACTACAATCATTTTTATCATAGCCATCAGAAATACTGTCAGATTTGAAGATGAACATGATAAAAAAATCAAGGAAAATAAAATAATTAAACCAGAGGAACAATGAAAAAAGCAATTATATTAATATCTTTAACAATATTGGGAGTATATCTTATTGATATTTTCACCGGTATTGGTTTTGGTACTCAGCATTTTGCTTCAGGAGTAAAAGACGCTTATCTGATAGGAAGTAAAGAGACACTAAAAGTATCGAATGTTGTTACAAGTATTGTTGTTAATTTCAGAGGATTTGATACATTGGGTGAAGTCACCGTATTATTTCTTGCATCGATGGCATTAGGAGGCATTTTATATAAAAAACGACATGATGTTGGAGAAAGATCTGTTTTATTCCCTTCAACCAGAATTGTAATGTCCGGAGCAAAATTGCTTTTCCCCTCAATAGTTTTACTTGGAGCTTATGTTTTTATTCATGGGCATTTATCCCCGGGTGGAGGTTTTCAGGGAGGAACAATAATAGCAACAGGCTTCTTATTGATGCTTATCACATATCGAAATTATTCTGTCAGTCATAACAGATTATCTTATGTTGAGTCATTTGCAGGTATATTATTTATAGGCTTGGGTTTGGCCGGTTATTTTATAAATAATAGTTTTCTTGCTAATATATTTCCTGCCGGAAAACTCAATGATTTATTCAGTGGCGGAGTAATCGGAATTATTTATGTTGCCGTTGGTTTTAAAGTTGCCGCCGAATTGACGGGAATCATTTATACAGTATTACATGAAAAAGATTAAAAAATGGAAAAGTACTTGGAAATATTAAATTATACAATATATGGCGCTGCAATTTTATTATTGCTAATAGGTTTGTATGGTGCATTAACAAAAAAATCTTTAATAAAAATTGTCTTGGGACTTTCCATTATGGATTCCGGAGTACATCTATTAATGATATCCATAGGCTATCTAAAAAACGGTACTGCACCGATATTTTCACCGGGACATGAAAATGAATTGGCAAAAATGGTAGATCCGGTTCCACAAGCATTGGTACTTACTGCAATAGTTATAGGTTTTGGTGTTACCGCTGTTGCTTTGGCTTTAGTAATAAGATTATATAAACACCATAATACTTTAAGGATTGATGAAATAAAGAATTTAAAATGGTAGGAACACCTGTATTATTTATAGTAATCCCCTTATTAGCGGCATTTATCATACCGCTTACGGGAATGGTTTGGAAAAACTCGGTTAGAATTATACCCGGTTTGGTATTGTCTTATATGTTGGCATTGTCTGTATCCCTAATGTGGCATATTACGGAAACCGGTACTGTAGTAGAAGTTATTGCCGGCTGGAAACCACCTATAGGAATAAATCTTGTATTTAGTCCTTTTTCCGGATTTTTGGCAACACTGATGATATTTTTAGGCCTTTTGGTTTGGGCTTACAGTTACAAGTTCAAAAGAAATGTCGATTCCGAACCTGCTCTGAAATATTTTATTTTATTGATGTTATTAGTGACCGGGTCAGTTGGTATTGTGCTTACCGGAGATATATTCAACATGTTTGTATTTATTGAGATCGTAGGCATTTCAGGATATGGATTAACCTCGTTTTACACAAGGAGAGACAGTGCTGAAGCTGCTTTCAAATATCTTTTTATGGGCTCAATAGCTTCTACATTCCTGTTGCTTGCAATAATGATTATATACTCTCAGTTGGGCACATTGAATATTGCGGAAATAGCGGACAAAATGCCTATGATGTCTAATAAGCTAAAAGTAATTTCTCTAATCTTTTTTATATTGGCAATAGGTATAGAAGCGGAAATATTCCCGCTCAACGGATGGGCACCGGATGTTTATACACAAGCTCCCGGTCCTATCGGTGCCGCATTCGCCGGTATAGTTGTGAAATCTGCAATTTATGCAAGCGTAAGGTTGGTATATACCATGTTTGATCTATCGGGAGCATTGGATCTTTTTATCGTCATAGGCTTGATTACTTTTATTGTAGCTGAAACCACCGCATTGCGCCAGGAAAGACTTAAAAGGATGTTAGCATATTCAAGTATTGGACAAATGGGATTGGTGATGGTTGCTTTTGGTATAGGTACAAAAGAGGGAATTTTTGCTGCATTATTTTTGATTTTCAATCATGCTATCATCAAATCTTTATTATTCTTTTCAGGTAGTTACCTTGTTTACAACAAGAAGAACAAGTTCATTAAGCATGTAAACGGAATGGGGAAATATCTTCCCATTACATCGATTTTATTTACAATCGGAGCATTTGCCATTATAGGTTTACCTCCTTTTGCAGGATTTTGGAGCAAACTGGCGATACTTACTGCTGCCGCAGATAGCAAAATGCTCATGTTAATAGCTATAATATTAACAGTAAGTATACTGGAAGCTGTTTATTACTTAAGAGTAATTAACCGAATATATTTCTTTCCTAAAAAGAAAAGTACGGAAGCAAAAAAACCGACTTTAAATGCTCTTATAGTGATGATTAGTTTAGGAATAATTATAATGGTTATCGGTTTTTATCCTGATTTGATAACGGGGATTATTGACAGAGCAGCTACAGATCTAATGGATAAAACAGGTTATATAAAAGATATATTGACAATAAACAATTAAGATAAAGAATCATGGATATAATAAATATAATATTGGTAATATTTTTTGCAGGAGCTCTGATAACGGCTTTTGCCGCAAAAATATCATCTATTGTTCAGGATATATTATTTATAGGAACAATACTTGCAACATCAATAATATTTTTCCTGAATATCAATACCAATACCGAAACAATAATCAATTTAAGCCATATAAATCTGACATTAGGATTGACTCCTTTAAGTCTGTATTTTGCTTTTATTGTCTTTGGGTTGGCTGTTTTAGCGGGATTTTATGCTGTCGGACAAATGCAAGGAAAGAAAAAGAAAGGATATTTTTATTTCAATTACCTCCTTAGCATTGCAGCTATGTTTGGTATATTGGTGAGTAAAGATCTTGTTTCATTTTTCATTTTTTGGGAAATAATGACTTGGTCTTCTTATTTGCTTGTCATTTACAATGGGGAAAATGTTCAAAAAACAGGAATAAAATATTTTGTTTTAAGTGCTATTGGAGCATATTCCATGCTAATGGCAATAGTTATTATACATTCTTTGACAGGCAGCTTTTTAATTTCAGACCTAATATCAGGTTTTAACAATATGTCTGCAAACATGCAAATATTGATACCTGTATTATTATTAACGGGATTTGGTGTTAAAGCTGCTTTGATGCCATTACATATTTGGGCACCTGATGCATACAGCAATGCACCGATGTCATATACGGCAATATTCTCGGGAGCTTTATCAAAAATGGGAATTTACGGAATGGTAATAGTTTTTTTAACATTGATAACAAAACTGCCTCAAGAAACCTTAATCAGGGATATTATAGCATGGCTTGGAGCAATAACAGCTGCAATTTCTACTCTTTGGGCTATCAAACAAGATGATGCCAAAAGACTGCTTGCTTATTCTTCAATCGGACAACTGGGATATATAGTTGTCGGAGTTGCCATAGGCACTCCTCTTGCAATGTTGGCCGGATTGTTTCTTGCGTTTATGCACGGAGTTTTCAAATCAACGTTGTTTATGGTAGTTGGAGCGATAGAAAAACAAACAGGCACTTCAAATTTAAAAGAAGTCACAGGACTGATAAGAAAGATGCCATGGACATTTATCGCTGCATTAATTTCTATAATAGCATTGGCGGGAATACCTCCTCTTGGTGGATTTGTTGGAAAATGGATGTTGTATGAATCCTTGATTACAAGCAATCATTACCTTTTGGTGACTTTGGTTTTCTTTTCAAGTACAGCAGCATTTTTATATTGTTACAAATTTTTATTCGGCTTTTTTCTCGGCCAGGAAGAAAAAGAATGGTCTCATGTAAAAGAAGCTCCTGCAATAATGGTTGTGCCAATGTTGATTTTATCCCTTATATCGGTTGTTTTAGGTTCTTTTCCACAGTTAATACTAAAACCTATAAATTCGGCATTAAGTTATTACAGCTTACCTGATACATATAATAATCTATGGAAAGAATCAATGATTTTCAATAAATGGGGAGATCAGGTCGCTTTAACCCCAATAGTTTACGGGGTAGCCATAGTATTTATAGTATTTGCTGTTTTCTTATTTTTCAAAAACAGAAAAACTTCACGGTATGTAACCACAAAAGATATCAGCACATCGGGAGAAGTCCCAAAAGAACATGAAAATCTTACATTTAAAGAAAATTTTTTCCAACCGTTTTTAAGAGCAGTCGAACCTGCAATGAAGAGACAGATGGACAAATATATGTTAGCCTTTGCTAAAGGCTTAGAAGATCTATTTGATTTTACAAGACGTATTTATAATGGAAACGGACAGACTTATGCTATCTATGCTATTATATTTGTGATAATACTCTTGTTATTAAGTAATAATTTATTCAGTTAAACCAATAAATAAATGGAAAGTTTATTGATGAACATATTAGGAGCTGTTACGACATTTTTACTTGCATTTGCGGTAGGAATGACTTATGGTGGATTAAGAAGAAAAATAGTAGCACGGGTACAAAACAGATACGGTCCTCCATTTTATCAGAATTTTATTGATGCCTTTAAGCTATATTCAAAAAGTACAGCTATACATCATGGAGCTATGCATTTCCTGGGACCTGCATTTATAATGGTCTCATCAGTTGTATCACTCATGTTTATTCCAGTATTAACCAATAATCAATGGTTTCCCAATCTTAATTTTCAGGGAGATCTTATATTCCTGATTTATATTATGGTATTTGGACCTTTGGGAATGGCATTGGGAGCAGGACAAACAGGTAACCCCAATTCTGCAATAGGTGTAACAAGAGGATTGAGTCAAATGGTAGGCTTTGAAATTCCGTGGGTAATGGCTTTGATAGCACTGATGGTACAATACAAAACCACTTCAATAACGGGATTATTGGATATTCAGGTTCAATCCGGACATTGGTTTATGTTTGAAAACCCTTTTGCATTCAGCGCCGCAATATTGGCTTCACTCGGAATGTTCCGGTATTCTCCCTTTGATATTGTGGGAGCACCTACAGAATTAGCTTCAGGACCAATGTCTGAAAACGGAGGGAAATTTCTCTTTGTAATGATGTCATCAGGATCTGTTTTTGCTTTTGTAAAACTAACATTGATAGTGGATTTATTTATGGGAGGAGCAAGCAATCTAATTATTTTGGTCATAAAAACATTCTTGCTTTATATGATACCTGTTACGTATGGAATAGTCAGCCCGAGATACAGAACTGAGCAATCCATAACATATTTTTGGGGCTGGCCTTTATTTTTCGGATTAATAGCAATTATTTATGCAGTATTTTTCTAAAATTCAAGTAGAATGTACAACGATAAAAACAAACAAAAAATAGTAGATATTATAAAAAATGCCGCCAGAAAACACTCGTTGTGGGTTTTGGCTTATGGCACAGGGTGCGGAGCGATAGAGGTTCCCGCTACTATGACTTCAAGATATGATGCGGAAAGATTGGGAGTCAGGGGAGCAGCGACTCCGAGACAAGCTGATGTACTATTGATTACCGGATATTTGACAGTAAAAACATTAAAAAGAGTAATAAGAGTATATGAACAAATGCAAGATCCCAAATATGTTATAGGATTCGGTTCATGTACCATAAACGGAGGTATGTATTTTGACTCATATAATACAATAAATCAATTGGATTTATATCTACCGGTGGATGTATATATCAGCGGATGTATGCCGAGACCCGAAGCCGTATTGGAAGGTTTTGGAAAACTACAAGAATTGATAGGAAAAGGTATTGCAAACGGTGCCCAACAATACAAGGAAAACCTTGATTTTTATAGAGAAAATCAGAAAAAAGTTATAAAAAATTGGGATTTTCAAGATTACAACTGGTGATAAAATAAATTAATTAATTTTAAAAAAATAAAAAATAATGGAGACATTATTAGAAAAAATTAAAGACAGAGTCAATGCAAATTTTGATTTAAAAGATTATAAAATATATACTGATCTCAAAAGAGTGGATTTATTTTTCAACAAAGAGCATATCCCATCCGTACTTTTATATCTGAAAGAACAAATGGGTTTCCGTCATCTTATGCACATGAGTGTTGTTGATTGGATTGAAGAAGGTGAATTTGAGATTATATTTTTTCTCTGGGCACCAAAAGAAAAAGTCAAAATTTTTGTTAAAACCAGAATTGATAGAGATAATCCTGTCATGGAAAATATGGACAATATATGGCCTCAACTCAATACTTATGAAAGAGAATTTAAAGAAATGTACGGTATTGAATTTCCCGGATTAGTAGCACCTGAAGAATTTATTCTGGAGTCATGGTCAGGCCCGCCTCCTATGAGAAGGGATTTTGAAACTGACAAGTATGCAAAAGATAATTTTGCAACCAGACCCGGAAGGGAAGATGCACAGGATGTAAGAGAAACTATTGCTAAAAGATCAGGAGAAGATATACCGGATTTTGCTAAAAAATATTCAAGATAATGAAAAGAGAAAAAGCTACAACTTTATATATCGGACCTCAACACCCGGGTATTACCGGGAATATGATGGTAAGGCTAAAAGTGGAAGGAGATACTATAGTCGGTGCCAGAACTGAAGTCGGATATTTGCACAGAGCATTTGAGAAACTGGTTGAAAGAAGAAATTGGGTTCAAAGTTTTACAATGATGTGTAGATTTTGTGTACCGGAACCTGATCCGGTAGAAGAAAGCTACGCTAGAGCAGTAGAAATGTTGGACAATATCGAAATTCCCGAAAGAGCTAAATGGATAAGAGTTTTAGTACTGGAATTAGCAAGGATATCTTCTCTTTTGCTTTGGCATGCCGGACAAGGACATTCATTGGGGCTCTATACAATGGGACAATGGTCTGTAGGTGATAGAAACTATATTTTAGACCTCTTTGAAGATCTTACGGGAGCCCGTATTTATCACATGTTTATATGGCCGGGAGGAGTCAGAAGAGATTTTCCTAAAGGATTTGAAGACAAAGTATTAAAAACAATGGATTATCTGGAGAAAAGACTCGAAGACTATGACAATCTTTTATTTGAAAACAGTATTTTCCAAAAACGTACTCAGGGAGTAGGATATGTCAATCCTGAGAAAGTTATTGAACATGGCGTTGTAGGACCGGTACTAAGAGGAAGTGGTATAAAAAGCGATATTCGTATTGACGACCCTTATGAAGTATATGACAAACTAAAATTTGAGGTACCTACTCAAACAGGAAGTGATATCTGGGCAAGAGCTTTAGTGAGAAGAGTGGAAATACGTCAATCGATAAGAATTATCAGACAGGTGATAGAAAAAATACCAAAAGGAGATGTTTACACTAAAGTGCCTAATCCTCAGAAGTGGAAAATAGCACGAGGAGATGCTTTTGCCAGAACAGAATCTGTAAGGGGTGAAGTTGGAATGTATGTAGCAAGTGACGGAGGAGCTAAACCGAGAAGAGTGCATTTCAGGGGCGCCGCTTATGTACATGCCGTCACTTTGCTTGAAGAAGTATTAATCGGACAAAATATTGCGGATGTTTCAGCTATCATGAATAGTCTTGGAACATGTCCGCCTGAAATTGAAAGATAAATTCCGGATGGGATGTATTTAATAATAAGAGAAAATATTAAAAATTATTTAAAATTAATATAATAATATGAGTTTTTTTGACTTAAGAGGAACTTTAAAACCATTGACTTCTTTGAAGCAATTCGGTAAAAATCCACATACTATCAGATATCCTGAAGTACCTGTGGAAGCTTCAGACAGATACAGAGGATTTCATTTCAATGAAATAGAAGAATGTATAGGTTGCGGTAATTGTGCAACTATATGTATGAATGAATCAATTGATATGATTCCTGTAGAAGGAGTAGAAGGCGATAAAGGCGATTCGGGATTAAGGCCGAGAATTGACTACGGTAGATGCTGTTATTGCGGATTGTGTGTTGATGTATGTCCTACCGGTAGTTTAAGTCTCACCAAAGATTATATTCATGTATCCGAAGATCCTGATACATTTCTGTTTTTACCGGGAATTGAAAATCCTGATGCAAATAATAGAAAAACTTATATTAGCACAAAAGAAACATCATTAAATGATTGGGCTAGAATACCTATGCCTGAATTGGAAGGAAAAGAAAGAGTTAAGAGTTTTGCAGAAGTTGTACTTGGATATAATGAAGAACAAGCAAGACAAGAAGCGGAAAGATGCATTAGTTGTGGTATTTGTACTGAAGTTTGTCCTGATCACATGCATATACCCGAATATATAAATGCTATTGCATCCGGTAATGATGAAGATGCCGTAAGAATCATTTATGATAATAATCCTCTTCCAGAATTATGTGGAAAAGTGTGTACAAGAAGATGCGAAGATGTTTGTGCCATTGCAACAAGAGGAGAGCCCGTTGCTATCAGGTGGTTAAAACGTTATGCTACCGAAACTGCAGATGCTTCCGATGTCATAAAAGATATTGTCAATCCGGAAATAAGAGAACGAAATGGTAAAAAAGTGGGGATTATAGGAGCAGGACCCTCAGGACTTACAGCTGCATATTATCTTGCATTAAGGGGTTTTGACGTGACTATTTATGAAGCTAATGAAAAAGCAGGTGGAATGACTATGTATGGAATTCCAAAATATAGATTACCTCTTGATTCAATCCAAAAGCAAGTGGATTATATCGTCAGTATCGGGGTGAAAATTCATTTTAATACAAAAGTAGGCAAAGATATTTCTTTTAAGGAAATTTATGAAAACAATGATGCTGTATTTATGGGAGTTGGTTTCCCAAAAGCCTGGACGCTTGGAATTGACGGCGAAGATGCTAAAGGTTCAATGCAAGCCGTTAACTTTTTGCACATGATAAATTCCGGTGAAGATGTGGAAGTTGGTAATAAAGTTGCGGTTGTAGGAGGAGGAAATGTAGCAATAGATGCCGCCAGAGTAAGTAGAAGATTAGGCGCAGAAGTCACAATACTATATCGTAGAAGAGTACAAGATATGCCGGCTGATTGGGAGGAAATAGAAGGTGCCGAAGATGAAGGAGTACACATAGAGCCACAAGCAATTCCAATAAAAATACATACTGACGACAAAGGCAATGTAAAAGCAATTGAATATCTTAAAGCTGAAATGGTACAAAGTAAAGATGGAGGAAGACCAAAACCGGTTGCCATTGAAGGTAGTAACACCATTATGGAAGTTTCTGCAGTAATGGCTGCTATAGGACAACAAGGAGATTATGATTTTATTGATAAAGAATATGCTGAAAAAATTAAAATCGAAAGAGGACGGTTTGTTGTAGACAAGAATCAACAAACAACTTTACCAAGATTGTTTGCCGGTGGAGATGCAGCCAATAGAACCGCTGATGCTATCAGTGCTATTGCAGACGGACTTAGAGCATGCAAAGCAATAGATGCAATGCTGATGCCAAGTAATAAATAAAACATATAAAAAATAAGGAAATAGTTGACAATGGCTATGAGAAAGGTATTCTAGTTGACGGATATAAAGAAGGACTCTGAAGTTATTATGATAATGATACATTGAAAATTCATATTAACTATTCGACCGTAAAGCTAATATATCTCCAAAAAGATATATCCGGATATGCAATATTAACAGATAAAGGTTGGAAAATATCCAAACTTGATATATTTCCTCATTATCCGGGCAGCATAGAAAAAATTATCACGTATTCTCCAAAATAATATCCATTATCCGGCAAAAGTAAGAATGAAATCTATTGAAGTAACCGTACTAATCGGTTTTGAAATTAATCCGAAAGGGAAAGTGGAAAATTAAAAACCTTAAAAGACATAGGAAAAGGTTTTGGTTCTGAAGTAGTAGATGCTTTTTTATCAAGGGGCAAGTTTAATATGATTTTTTAAATTAATTTTTGACATAATAAGCGCCGTCAAGATTTTATTTTGAAGTACTGTTTTTAACTATTCTTTTTAACTTTCTATTGTTCTTCTCATTTATTAATTCTATAAAATATAATCCATTTTTAAAATTTTTTAAATTTAATTTTGAAGGTGTTTTTATATTACTAAATTTTTTAATTAACCTTCCATTTATATCAAAAATTTTAATTCTTGATTTTTCTTTAATTCCAATTATTTCAACATAATCGACAAATGGATTTGGATAGATTTTTAATGCTTCATTATCAATACTTTCAATTGATAAAGGAAATTGATATTCATACGCACCGATATCGGGTAAAGCTCCGGAAGGTCTAGTGTTACCATCTAAATCAATACTTGGTGCAACTGTACTATCTGCAACATCTATCAAGGAAGATGTTTGAAGCAAGTGAAAATCAAAAGTTGAATAATTTACAAAATTCAAAGCATAATCTGACAGTGTTTGAAGTAGAGTATTATTGCCAGCAGATGTATTCGTTGTAACAAAAACAGTATTTACAACATTGTTTTTCACTATACATCCTGAACTCGGATTTCCAATATCATCTTCAACCCTAATCCAAGAAGGGCCCGGACTTATTAAGGGGGTTGGATCTAAAACCGTATTATTTATAATTTTACCGTTTATAAAACCGTAAAATGCAATACCATGCCAATGATTAACAATAATTAAATTATTCTCTACAATCCAATTACGATATGGACCACCAAAACAGCCTATACCTTGTAAGTTACCGAGTAATGGTTGATTAGGGTCTTCATAATTCAGAATAATATTTTGCCGCACGATATTATTATCAACCGTAAAACCACCATTAGTAAAAGATTGTATACCATCATCATGATTATTATCAACAGCATAACAATTTTTAATAATATTCTTTTCAACTATATTATTAGAACCGATTATCCTAATCCCATCACCTGAAAAATTTGTTATATTATTTCCTGAAACAAAAATATTATCCCCTACCATACGAATTCCAAAACGGACATTTAAACAATTGTTATTGATAATATTTATGGAGTCTGCTTTAATGTAAATCCCATCACTTACCTTTGTAACCCAATCAGTAGCATCAGTCCATGCTGTCTCGGAACTGTAAATGTTACAATTTTCTATAGTAATATCCGAAACAGGTCCTCGCCAACCATGAGTTTCCAAAAACACAAGTTTATCATTTATATATACTCCATAAGGTTCAGAAGAAATATCAATTCCCCTAAAAACCCAATTTTTCCCGGCTTGAATATGTAGTTTTTTAAATACAGGAGTATTACCCGGAACATTCATTACAGTAATATTTTGATTATTGATATAATTTATAAGATTTATTTCTCCATGTAATCCTGAATAAAGCATAAGAGTATCTCCTCCTTTAATAGGAGCTCCTTGATTTTTAACGACTAACTGAGGATTGTTTGGGTCATAAGGTGTAATAAATGATTTACTCTCGATAAAATTTGCATTTATGACTTCTTCCAATGTTCTCCAGGGGGATGATATTGTTCCTGTTCCTGAATTACTACCATTTATCGGGTCTAAATAAAATGTACTTGAATATGCATTTGTAAACAACAATACTCCTATTACAACATTCAAAATACTT
>JALSPW010000110.1 GCA_026985735.1 Saprospiraceae bacterium | reverse complement strand
TCTTCTAATGTTGCTCTGTCTATAACCGTATTTGCGCCTATTTCCACATTGTCTTCTATCACGACTATTCCTACTTGTGGTATTTTTTCATACTCTCCATTTGCGTTAGGCTTAAATCCAAATCCATCACTTCCTATGACAGCATTAGCATGAATAATACAATTATTTCCTATTTTGCACCCATTATATATTTTGACACCCGGCATTATTATGGTATCGTGACCAATTACAACATCTTTACCTATAAAAACCTGTGTGGCAATAGATGTTTTTTGTCCTATTTTAGCATTTTGAGATATGTAAGAAAATGCACCTATTGAAACTTTAGGTTCAATAATTGCATTTGATGCAATAAAACTTAATTCGGATACACCATTATTCTCTATCTTATCTCTATCCAATAATTTAAGTAGTTTTGAAATTGCATGATAAACATCATCTACTTTTATAAACGCTATATTTTCCCCATTTGGTTTGATATTTGAATTTTTATTAACTATGATAGCAGAAGCTTTGGAGTTTTTTAAAAATTTCAAGTATTTATCATCGGCTATAAAACTAATAGAGCCGGGTTTTGAATTTTCAATTTTATTTATATTGTAAATTTCAATATCCGGTTTTCCGTTCAATTCACCATCAACAATATTGCTTATTTCTTTAGTTGTTAACATCGTGCAAAGTTAAAAATAATGAGCGATTATTTATTGTTTGTCCTTAAAGTCATTAAAATTTATATATGTATATGCAATTTCTTTACTTTTTTCAAATTACTAATACTGTATCACCAATTTCCAAAAAGATTCTACCCGGGTAGTTATAAATAAAGCATTTCTTGGACATATAATAAATATGTAACGCAATTAGAAAATAAATATGATAATAATAATATAAAAATTTTATCTGTTATCATTATTTTAATAAAATAGAAATTAAGTCATGCATTATTTTTATTTAGTAATACAATATAGCTAATATTTACAGTAAAGGTTTAGTCAATAAAAAATTGCATTTAATTTAAGAATCAATAATTTGTAGTTTGGCAAATCTTAATACAATTCTTTTTTCTTCATCTTTAATTTCATCAAATTTAATTTTAGCAACTTTATTTGTTGAGCTGCCTTCAATATTTAAAATGGTTCCTTTTCCAAATTTAATATGCAGAACCCGCATTCCCGTACTAAGCGAATTGGGGTTATCGGCTTTAAAATTTGAAATATCCACTTTGGATTCAAAATTTGATGATTTTAATTTTTGAGGTTTTAAACCTCCCAGTATTTTCGGTTTGTCAAATTCTTTTGGCGGATTAATGAGTAAAGCGCTCATCGTATCCAATGATTCTTCCGGTATTTCCTCAAGGAATCTGCTAGGATCGTTTGATCTTATTTGTCCGTATTGATATCGATTGTTGCAATAACTTAAAGTGAGATATTGTTTTGCTCTGGTTATCGCTACATAAAATAATCTTCTTTCCTCCTCAATAGCATCAGGGTCATTCATTGATAGATATGAGGGAAATAAATTTTCTTCTAATCCTACAACAAAAATAGAATTGAATTCAAGTCCTTTTGCAAGATGTACAGACATTAGAGTTATTACATCTTTTGTTTCTTTGTCACTTTCATCTAGATCTGTCAATAATGAAATATGCTGAATATATGCCGGTAAATCCCTGTTTACAATTATTTCTTCTCCTAAAAATTCATCATTTTCAACAAATTCCTGAACACCATTGAGCAATCCGTTTATATTTTCTAATCTGCTTTGTGATTCGATTGTATTTTCTACAGCCAACAAATCGGCAATTTTACTTGCTTTTACAATGTATGAAACGGTTTCATAAGCATTTCCATTTTTGTTTTTATCCCTCATTCCTTCAATTAAGCGTATAAACTCATTTATCAGTTTACGTGCCCTCGGGGTGAGTTCGGCATCGAAACAGCTTTCATATAAGCTTATGTTGTTTTTCTCGGCACTAGCCAATAGTTGCTCCATCACTTTATTACCTATTCCTCTTTTAGGATAATTTACAATACGCTTAAATGCTTCGTCATCTTTGGGATTCACTACCAATCTCATGTATGCCAAAATATCTTTAATCTCTTTTCTTTGATAGAAAGACATACCACCGTAAATTCTGTATGGAATATTTGCTCTTCTCAAATATTCTTCAAAAATTCTGGATTGAGCATTTGTACGATACAAAATAGCTATTTCGGAATTTTTGAGATGGTTTCTCATTTTATGTTCAAGAATAAGATCTATTATTTTCCTTCCTTCTTCACGATCCGTCAATGCTTTGAAAATCTTTATTTTCGAACCTCCTATTTGTTCTGTCCAGATTTTTTTCTGGATCTGTTTGGTATTATTCAGTATCAGTTGATTAGCTGCTTGAACGATGTAGTTGGTAGACCGGTAGTTTTGTTCAAGTTTAAATATTTTAACATTAGGGTAGTCATGTTGAAACTGAAGAATATTTTCAATTGTCGCACCTCTAAATGAATATATGCTCTGAGCATCGTCTCCAACGATACAAATATTATTAGGACTGTCTTCAAAGTTGACGAAAAGTTTGACAATCTCATATTGCAAATGATTGGTATCCTGAAACTCATCAACCATGACATATCTAAATAATTTTTGATATTTTTCCCTGATATTGTCAGGATTGAGATATAATAATCTAAACATTTGCAGCAGTAAATCATCAAAATCCATAGCACCCGCTCTTATGCAACGGTCATAATATTTTTGATATATATCGTGCGTCATCGGTACACGTTGCATTCTGTCATAACTCAATAATTCTTCATTTGCTGCATATGCTTTCGGAGTGATTAGGTTGCTTTTAGCTTTTGAGATTCTGGCTCTTATGGTGGCCGGATTATATGTTTTAATATCCAGATTCATGGATTTTATTATCTCTTTAAGCAAACTTTTGGTATCATCTGCATCATAAATAGTGAAATCATTGGGATATCCTATTCTGTGAGCTTCAACCCGTAATATTCTTGCAAAAATAGAGTGGAATGTTCCCATCCATACTTTGTAAGCATCCGAACCTACTTTGGATTCTATCCTCTCTTTCATTTCTTTAGCCGCTTTATTGGTAAATGTTAGAGCGAGTATATTCCAGGGAGCGATTCCCAATTTTAATAAATGAGCAATTCTATACGTTAAAACTCTTGTTTTTCCGGAACCCGGACCTGCGATTACCATTACCGGCCCATCAATAGTTTCCACGGCTTGTCGCTGTACATTGTTTAATTCATTTAAATATGAAAAATCTGTTTCTTGCATTTTAAATATCTGATTTTATACTGATATTAAATTATTCGTGTCCCTTATTATAAACTCTCCAAACTGAAATAAGTAATCTTATAGGTAACAAAATACTGGAAATTACCGCCAAAACACCAAAGAATATATATTCTCCAAATATATAATCTCCTAGCGAATATTGTTTCTTGAGTGGAAGATGTTGCAAATAAGCATATATACCGTATTCTTGATAAAAATCAATAAAATCATTCAGTGCCATATATGAATAAATAGCTACAAAAATAGCAACAGGCATTAAAATAAGTTTTATAATTATTTTATTTTCAATAAATGTATGTTTCAATAAAAATATGTATCTCACAAATACTATACTAACAATAATGAAAAAGATATTATTGAAGTAGAATTTAAAATCCACTTGATTGGAATATATTTGCCACAATATCACTGCTATAAAGATTATAGTAAAAATAATCCAGGCAAATAAAGTGTATAATTTTGTTTTATAAGGGATATTCACTGTATTTTTTTTAGATAATTACAAAAATGAATTTAAATAAATAATACTCAGAAGTTTCGCAAAAATAGTGATTGTTTATAAAGTTATTTAAATAGTTAAGCACTTTATAAACATACACTGAATAAACTTACCTGAATAATTATTCAAATTCAATTGATTGCAAAAGTAATATATATTTTTATTTTTTAACTAAATCTAATGACAAAGAAAAAATATGTGAATATAAAACACTGGATAAATTTCCGGCATTGGATAAAGCATAGTCAATATGCAATCTGTTTAATTTTAAACCAATTCCAATATTAGGTTGAATCTCATAAGTTTTTTGAGATGCGTTTGCAGGGTTTACAACTCTTTGCAGGTTGCCAAAGCCACCTCGTAAAAATATTTTTTGTTTGTATCCAAGTTCAAAACCAAAAGCCGGAGCAATTTCAATAAAGTCAGAATTGAAAACAGACTGCTTTCTTCCTTCGGTTGTAAGATTAGCATCAAATTCTACAATATAAGAAAAGTCCTTTTTTTCAGAACCAAAAGTTCCTTCATAAGCAATTCCGGCAATGATTTTCGGCAAAGCATATTCTATGCTGCTTAGTGGAATGTCATTTCCTGTTTGAAGAAAGACATCTTTTTCTTCATCGGTAAAATTGAATGACCAGGCTGTAAAAGTAGAAGTAATATCTCTGCCCATCAGCCCTACTGACATATTGTTAAATTTCCACTGAGCACCAAAATCAAAACCAAAGCCCCATGCTGTAGCAAATTTTCCTATTTGCCTGTATATAATTTTAGTATTACCTCCAACACTTATTCCTCCAAAAGCTTTTCTTGCATAGGAGATAATCAAAGCATAGTCTGCAGCTGAAAAATTAGAGATCTCATCATAATTGACACTTCCGTCCGGTCCTATCAATGAAAGAGTATTTGGAATATTATCAATTCCCATTCTTATTAAGGATACTCCTCCAAAAGATTTTCCTTCTTTTCCAAGTTTTTTGCCAAACGCCAGATAATCATATTGTGCAATCCCGGCAAACCATTCTGCATGCATGGCGCTAACCTGAAAGGGGGCTTCTATTTTTAACAGCCCGGAAGGATTCCAATATCCTGAAGTAATGTCACCGGTTTGGGCGGAAACCGCTCCAAACATTGCCAGTGATTTCGCACCAACGCCGATATTTAAAAATTCATTAACAAATTTCCTTTTTTGCGCACTTACATTATTTATTAAGAAAAAAATAATGAAAAAAATAATAATGGATTTAAATTTATTCATATTGATATGATTTATTAAATAACTATATAAATAGAATTATTTTGCAATATATAAATAACTAATATTTTTAAAACATATTATAAAATTTGTTACTTAATAGTATAAAAATACTTAGTAATGAATATATTTTACCTTATTTTTGCTGTATTAATAAAGTATTTGCTATTTGTTAATTCTTTTCATTATTGTCTCCAATTGATTTACATGTAGATTTTTTGCAAATATCTTTTTGTTTTTATCTAAAACATAAATTTCCGGTGTGACATCTACAAAATATTTGGGATACCAACTTGCATTTGTAGCATCAAAAACATCAATCCAAGGCAAGTTGAATCTATCATGAAATCCATGCCAATCCGCTTCATTGGTATTTGCTGCAATAGAAAAAATTTCCACTCCTTTATTTTTCCATTTATTATAAAACTGCTTTAGCTTTGGAGTTTCTTCTTCGCAATGCGAACAATCGGGACTATAAATATATACTATAACCACCGGTTTTTTGATATCGTATAAAGTATAAATTTTACCACCATATCCTCTTGCAGTGACATCTCCTGCTTTCTTGCCCAGTAGACTTTGTGTCATTTCCCCTGCTCTTTTTCTCAAAGTTGTAAGTGAGGCATTATCCAGCCATTTTGCTTTATCAGGAGTGAAATATTTCAAAATCACATGCGAATAAACCGCCTCGCCATCCATTAATTTAGTTTTACCGGGTTCATATTTTAATGCGACCCAATTTGTTATTACTTTGAAATACTCGTCATTCCCCTTTGCTAAGTTGACTAAAAAATCTGTATATTTTATTATTGAATCTTGATTTTGGGGAACCAGTTCATTAAAATATCTTTTTATTTTATTTGGGAAAGCAGGGGTATTAATCAATCCTGTTACATTAAAGTCAAAACCATCCCAAAAATGTGCTCTGTAATCGGCAACTTGTTTTTTTACATCCAATTCACCGTCTTTTGTTACAGGATATTTCAATATTGGGTTTTTACCTCCTATTTTAAATTTTGTGAAAAAATTATCGGGATAATTTTTTTCAAGCCATTTATTTCTTTCTTCATATTTGTTTGAAATTGATAGAAATTGACTATATGTGGATTTAAAATCCGGATCTTTAGGTGATATCCTACCCATTTTTCTAGCTAATGGGGCATAAACTTTGTCAATGTCTTTTTTGAAATTGAAATCATCATAAAATAGTTTCATTGTCAAAGAACCATCTACCTTTGCCGTATGATCAATATCTTCGGCATCTGCTGTTAATTTAAAAGTTTGATCCTCATCCAGTAATAATTTTACTACAATGTCTCCGGGCAATACCATATAATAAAACCCATCAGGAAACAATTCATCCTTTTTAATAGAAAATTTGCCTCCGGATTGAATAGTTACGGAATCTGCAAAATATTTTTTATCCATGTACATCCCTATCAAATCAACAGTCTTACCTTCAGCATTTAATCCGTTAATTTGAAATTCCATGTTAACTTCTCCTTTACGTATGGGTAAACTATCTTCTGTTTGCCCTTGTCCAGGTGATGTTTTAGCATTTTTGTTTTCGTTTACAGAAGTCGATGATTCTGTTTTTGTTTCATCTGTTTTTTCATTATCTTTCGCTTTTGGCGATGAACAAGATAATCCCATTAAGATAATTATTATTAGTAAATTCCATTTCATCTGTTTAAAATTTTTATTTAAAAAAAATATAATAAAAATTAATAATACATTCAGGAACTCACATAAATTTTTTTAATCATTTTCTGTATAATTTATGATTAATAAATTTTATGTTCGTTTCATCTGTTTAAAATTTTTATTTAAAAAATATAATAAAAAGTTATAATACATTCAGGAACTCACATAAATTTTTTTAATCATTTTCTGTATAATTTATGATTAATAAATTTTATGTTCGTTTCATCTGTTTAAAATTTTTATTCTTAAAAAAAATTAAAAAAAAAACCTAAACTCACTTTATATTATAGTTTTTTTTAATATTTATACAAAAATGAACAAATTATTTGATAAATTATAACAAATTAAAGTTTTTTTTATTATGTTAGCTGCAGCGTTTTGTTATTTAGGTGTATCATATAATAAACAATTGCAATGCAATTATTGTTGTTAAAAATATATAACCTCAAAATAATTATTATGAGAAACAAATTATTATCTTTATTAATGCTCGTATTTTTATTTAATTTCAGTAATATATTAATTGCTCAGGGATTAATAGTAAATACTCCTTTGGAGAAAAGAATTGCTAATTCTTCTTTTGTTGTCGAAGGAAAAGTTATCAATAAATCTTGTTCCTGGGATTCCGGTTTTAAAAGTATATATACTATTAACACCGTTTTGGTAATGAATAGAATAAAAGGAAATGTCGGAAATGATACTATAAATATTATTACTCCGGGGGGGATTATCGGATTTAATAAAATAGTGGTGTTTCCTTCTTTGAAATTAAGCATTAACGATTTTGGTTTGTTTATTCTAAGCAGGGAATCCATTGTTCTTGATAATGAAAGTCATAATTTTAAAAAGTACAAACCTGAATATTCACGCTTGTCATTTATAAAATATGATTTGCAAAATAATTCTGCTTTTGATGATTTTAATTCTTATCCTGATATTGAAAGGGATTTGTATGGGAAAATGAAATCAATGAAGCTGAAATTTGAAAATAAGTTAAAAATTTATGGCGATCAAGATATAGTACCGAGGAGTCCAAATGCAGTTACTATTTCATCTTTTTCACCCGGCACGATTACTGCCGGTACACAAACCGTATTGACTATCAATGGCAGCGGTTTTGGTTCTACACAGGGATCGGGTAAAGTTGAATTTAGAAATGCCGATAATGGTGGTTCCGGATACATGGAGCCTATTGCAAGTGAATATGTGTCATGGTCCAATACGCAAATCAAAGTGGAAGTTCCCAGTGGGGCGGGAACCGGTGATATAAGAGTGACTGATAATGGAGGAAGTAGCGATGTTAGTGGTTCTGATCTGACGGTAACATATAATTTAACAAATGTTAGTTATAGTTCGGAAAAATATAGAATCAACCTGGTAGATGCGGATGGTAGTGGAGGAATATTATTTGAGTTTTATACCGATTTTTATAATGATGCCAATGCAATGGGGGCATTTACAAGAGCTTTGGATAGCTGGAGGTGTTCCGGTGGGACGGGAGTGTATTTTGAAGACGGAGGGTCCAGTACTGTCGATCAGGCAGCTAATGATGATGTAAATGTAGTGAGGTTTGATAATGGAGCCGAACTACCTTCCGGAGTATTGGGAAGAACGACAAATTACTATTCCGGTTGTGGAAGTCCGATAAAATGGTTTGCAAGTGAAATCGATATGGTTTTTAATGATGTTCCCGGTAGTAGCAGTTATTCATGGAATTTTGACGAGGCAGACGGAACAACAGGTTCTAATCAATATGATTTTGAATCGGTGTCTGTTCACGAATTGGGTCACGCCCATCAACTTGGTCATGTGATAGATGCCAGTCAAATAATGCATTATTCGATAGCCAATGGTCAGGAAAAGAGGACATTGAGTTCGGATGATTTGGATGCGGGTAATGATGTACTTAATTTTAGTTCGGGAGTATGTGGTAAACCTGATATGTCGACATATGTTTGTAGTACCCAGCCACTTGATCTTATTTATTTCGAAGCAGGATTGGAAAGTACTGCCATAAAGTTGAATTGGGGTTTTGATAATATATTTGACCTGGATAATGTAGAAGTGCTAAAAAGTTTGAACGGTGTTGACTTTAAAACCGTCAGGACGTTTGCCGGTAATAATAAAAATAAAGAATTCGAATATTCGGATTATAGTGAGACTCCCGATAATTATTATAGATTGAGGTATGTTGATGACGAAGGGAATGTGAAATATTCCAAAATTATTTATATTTTTAATGAGAAAATAAAATACAGGAATGATATAAATATATATCCTAATCCTGCGAAGGATTATGTTATTATTGAAAATGATAAAGGCGAGAAATTATTTATTACTTTGCTAAATAGCGATGGAAGGATAATAAAAAAATTAGGTTCTGTCACAAGGTTTGATTTGAGTACATTGCCGGAAGGTGTTTATTTTATAAAAATAACTACAGCTTCGGAAAGTTTTGTTAAAAAACTGTATAAAATCAATCATTGATATTTTTTAGAAATTCATCAACTATTTGATTCAAATTATATTTGTTTTGGAAGAGATTGATAGCATTTTTGGATATTTGCATTAATTTACCGGGATTTGAATGACAGAATTTGATTTTTGCAATAAATTCTTCAGGAGTGTTTGCTATCAATACGTCTTGGTCTTCTGTTGCATCAATACCTTCAATACCAATAGAAGTAGTAATTATTATTCTTCCGAGTGCCAGTGCTTCCATTATTTTCAATCTCATTCCTCCACCTGAAAGTAAAGGAACCACCATGATTGGATATGAGTTTAAAAACATTTTGGAATCCGGAACTTCGCCATGAACGAATATGTTTTTGTTTTGGATTTTATAAATAGTAGAGGGAGTATTTCTACCGGCAATATGAAGTTTGGATTGAGGTAGATCCACTATGATTTTTTGCCATACATTTTTAATAAACCAATTCAATCCCTCAATATTGGGCATCCAATCCAATGAACCGAGAAAAGATATTTCCAAATCGTCTTTTAATATTATCTCCTGAGGTTTTTTGTTCGTGATTATACCTGCAGGAATTATCATGGATTTTCCGGTATAGCCGTTGCTTGTATATTTTTTCAAATCTCTTTTTGTCAAAGTAAGCAAAATATCGATATCGTTGATATGGTTTAATTCATACGTTTTTAGTCTTTTAGCCAAATAATATGTATAAAGTTTCAGAGGGATGTTTATAGAATTTTTTGCGATTCTTTCCCAAATTTCATATTCAACGTTGTGAGAACGAAGTATTATTTTTGCATTAGAATATTTTCTTATTACCTTAACAAAAGGAAGTAGAAAAACGCTTTCCATCAATATGAAATCATATTTTTTCTCCATTAAAACAGTAGATAGTTTATTTTCAAAATTTTTGCTGATAAATCTACTTATGTTATATGGGATTTTGGAAAAGATGTTAAAAAAAGCATCAATTGGTTTTATGCGGTTGTCTAGATAGACTTCATTTATATTATCATAAGGGTTGTCTTCGGAGGGATATCCCGTTATGTCAAAATAATGTTTGATGGTATTGAAAGATAATAGATCCAAAGTATCAATTTTACCCCTGAGTATTTTATTGAAGTTTGATATCAATAAAGATTCTCCGTCGTGGGGAGGATATGGAAATTTTTTTGTGAGTTGCAGAAATCTCATCTGATTAATTTTGGTAAATATAAAATTTACATCAATTACATTTCAGGGTATTTTGCCGGATGATAGTTGTGCATTAGATTGTAAATTCTTTCTACGATATCTTCTACATTCGGCTTGGTAAAATAATCTCCATCGCTTCCATAAGGAGGTCTGTGGTCTTTGGCCGTTATGGTAACTGGATTTGCATCCAAATATTCAAATCCCCCTTGTTCTTCAAGTATTTTTTGCAGTATATATGCACTGGCGCCACCGGGAACATCTTCATCTGCAACTACCAGTTTGTTTGTTCTCTTCAATGATTCGAGAATATGCTTGTTTCTGTCAAAAGGTATAAGAGTCTGAATATCTATTAATTCAACACCAATTCTTTTTTTGTTTAATAATGCTACGGCTTCTTTTGCGATTCTTACCATTGAACCGTAAGTCACCAATGTGATGTCGTCACCTTTGGTTAATGATTCCGGTATTCCCAAAGGTATGGTGTATTCGCCTATATTATCCGGTATGTTTTCCCGCAATCTGTATCCGTTTAGACATTCGATTATCAAGGCCGGATCATCGGATTGTAATATAGTATTGTACATTCCGGCTGCTTGCACCATATCTCTCGGCACACAGATATAAATTCCTCGCAATGAATTTATCAGCATTCCCAAAGGAGAGCCTGCATGCCATATCCCTTCCAGTCTGTGTCCTCTTGTTCTGATAATAGCAGGAGCCATTTGTTGTCCTCCTGAACGATATCTTAGAGTTGCGAGATCGTCTGACAGTGGAGAGTGGCCATAAATCAGATAATCAAGATATTGAATTTCAGCGATTGGCCTCAACCCCCTCATCGCCATACCTATCGCTTGTCCCATTATAGTCCATTCTCTAATACCGGTATCAAATATTCTTTCTTTGCCGTATTTATCTTGCAGTTTTGCAAACCCCTGGTTTACATCTCCGATTTTACCAACATCTTCACCGAAAGCAATTATGTTTTTATTTTCATTAAATTTAATATCAAAAAAAGTGTTTAATACCATATAACCGGGAACAAACTTATTTTCTTTGTGAAAAGTTTTTTTGATTTCTTTTATTTTTAATGCTGATTTGGCAGAGTTACTGTATAAATCAGTATGGTATTTTTCATAAGCCCCTACATACATTTTTGAAATAAACTTGTTGAGGAGGTCTAAGCTTTTCGATTGTTTGCCGGTCAAATAGTGTTTCAGTTTACGAGCATTGCTCATAGTATCACTAAACAGAGGATTTATAGTATCTTTAAGTTCTTTTTGAAGTTGTAGTATTTGTTTATCTGTTGAAAATTCTTTGATTAATAACTTATAAATATTGTTTAATTCATCAATTTCTATTTTTATATCCCCGGTAAAATTTTTCCATGATTCTTTTCTTTTAAAATTGACATATTCTTTGGCTTTGTTCCTCAATTCCTCAATGGTTTTGTTATCAGTATGTTTATTTTTTATTATCCATTTGATAAACAGCTCTATCGGATCCATTTTTTTCTCCCATTCCAATCTTTCTTTGGATTTATATCTTTCATGCGAACCTGAGGTGGAATGTCCCAATGGTTGAGTGACTTCGTCAACATGAATTAAAACCGGAGTAAAGTCCTCTCTTGTTTTTGAGATAGCATTTTTAAAAGTTTCGATCAAGTGAGGATAGTCACCTGCTTTGGTTTCATAGATAATAATACCATTCAAATCATCATTTTTTTTAAATCCGGAAAGAGCTTTGGAAATATTTCTTTTTACTGTTTGGAGATCTTTTGGAACGGATATCCCATAACCGTCATCCCAGACTATAACGGCAAGAGGTATTTCCATTACGGCAGCAGCATTTATAGCTTCCCAAAAAGCACCTTCGGAAGTACTTGCATCGCCGATAGTGCAAAAAGTAACTTCTTTTCCTTTGTTTGAAAAAATATTTGCATTTTCCAGATTTTTTATTTCCCGGTATTTTTTTGATGCCAATGCCAGACCTACCGCTCTACCCATTTGGCCTGCAGTAGAAGAAATGTCGGCAGTGACATTATAATGTTGAGTATGGTTGAGCCAATTACCTGTTTTATCGATTAGTGCAGTAGCAAAATGATTGTTCATTTGTCTTCCTTTGGAGAAAGGATCCCTTTTAGAATCTGCATATAATTGTGCGAAAAAATCATTGAGTGTCATCAATCCTTTGTGCATCATAAAGGTTTGATCCCTATAGTAACCTGCACGAAAATCTCCTTTTTCAAATGCTTTTGCCATTGCAATTTGGGCTATCTCTTTTCCATCTCCCAATATTCCGAATTTGGCTTTGCCTGATAAAACTTCTTTTCGACCTGCTATACTTGCTTCCCTGCTGACTAATGCTACCCAGAGATCTTCAAGGATTTCATAGTTGTTTTTATCTGTTTTTATTTTCGTAAAAGTTTTAAAATCAAGCATAGAATTTAATATTTTAATGATTATTTCCCGGTAAATAATTAATTGCGGCGAAAATACAAAATTTCATTGTATTTTAATAAATTTCATTGTTTTATCATTATCTTAACTACTTCTACTATTTAGAAATTATAGTGGGAGATGGTCTGTAAAATGCTTGATTTTTTATAAAAGAAAGTTTTGGATGAAACGAACATAAGTTCGAAACAACTGTCCTTTTAAAAGTAAAGGTTTCATAAGTATTTGAAAATAAGGGAGATAATTTAATTTCCTTTATTTTTGTACTTTTGTCTTTCTTCTCTTCGCTTTTAATTTTTATAACTCTCTTTTGTGAAGTCCATTGCAAACGTAAATCTTAATGTCCCGTCAAGAGGATTTCTTGTATTATTTGTAGGAACCAGATATGAAATACTCATTCCATAAACATTATAATTGAGACCTAAACCGATTGTAAGATATTGTCTGTCTCCTTTTAAAGGATGCTCATAAAAATACCCGGCTCTGATAGCAAATTGCTTATCGTACCAATATTCAACACCGATACTATAATTGATTTCACGCATTTCTTCTACAAAACCTCCGGGGGCATCGTGAAATGATAAAAGAGCGGCGTCAATTGGTGAGCCATCAAATCTCTTTATTGAATCTCCAATAACAGGGGTAGGAAGTAGCATTTTATTGAAATCTACTATAAAAGACATTGTATTATAATCGTCAAAAGCCATTTCAAGATTTCCTCCAATACCCAGATTTTGAGGTAGAAAATCTTTTATTGTATCTTCAGTATATGTGATTTTATTACCTAAATTTGAGATAGTCATTCCCAGATTTAATCCGGATTTGTATCCTCCGAGATCTAATTTTGTTTTGTAAAATAATGATAAGTCCGTAGCAAAAGCTTTTGCAGTTTTGATTGCAATTCCTTGAACCCTCTGTCCTTCGGCAAGATTAGAATATATAAATTTACCTGTCAAAGCTCCCGAAAATTTATCTGTTAATTTTCTGGCATAAGCTACCGATATCTCAAATTCCGAAGGGTTTCCTTTTCCTGTAATTTCAGAATCTTCATTTCTGTATTCGATTTCACCTAATGAGAAAAATCTGATGCTATAACCTATTGCCTGGAGTTTATCAAATTTATTATAACCTGACAGATAAGCAAGATATATATCATTCAATCCCAGGTTTTTTAACCAGGGTGTATATGTAGTTGATAATTCAAATTCTTTATCGGACATAGCCATTTTGGCAGCGTTATAATGCATTGCAGAGGGGTCCGGTGATATGGCAATACCCGCATCACCCAATGAAGCTCCTCTGGCATCAGGTACAATCCTCAGGAAAGGTAGAGCTGATAAAATAGTATTTGGCAAGCACTCATCGGTTGAAGGGTCAACATAACAATGGCGTCCCGGGTCATAATTTATAGCTTGTCCGTAAATATTGGTAAAAATACCAATTGTAAAAATAATTATTGCTGTAATAATCGTATTTTTCATTTTATTGATATTAAATTAATTTAAAAAATTGTATTTATCTTAAAATTACTAGTTTTTCAAACTTACTTTCTCTTTTAATATTGTATTCAGGAGAAAAAACTTTGATTTTATATATATAAATTCCGTTAGCTAATCTATTGCCCCAGTCATCAGTTCCATCCCATGATATATCCGATATTTGATATCCTGAACTTATTTCACTTTGGCTTATGCTTTTTACTAATTTCCCTGACATTGAATAAATATTGACAACTATATCCAATTCCTGATCAGGCAAATCATGTTCAAATCTAAATTTTGTTGCTGTGCTAAAAGGGTTGGGATAATTCATTACGTGTTTTAATTTTTCAGATTTACTATCAACAACATTAAACTCGATGATTTTTTCACTTCTATTATTTAAAATATCCCATGCTTCCACTTTTATTAAATGTTTGCCCGGTTCCAATTTTGATAAGGGGTACCTAAAACTACCTTTTCTGAAATTATTCATTTCCGATTTATAAAAATCATTAAGGATAATTTTATTTCCGGTATTATTATCCATTTCTGCAGCGAGTTCATGCCCGATTCCTATTCCTGTGATATTTATGCCGCTCTCATCTTCCAAAAAGCCAAGCAAAACCGGATTTCTGTCGGTAATGCCACCATACGCAAACCCGTTATCATTCATATAAAGTTGTATTTGAGGCCCTTCATTGTCTGTGATAATATTGTTTGCAGTTCCTCCTATACTGATGTTTGTGTTGTAGCCTGCTGCTTGTTTAAGGTCATCTGCTATTGCGTAATAACTGATTTTTCCTCTTCCGAAATTATAATTAATATCCTTGGGCAAAATAAAGTTTATTTTGAATCTGCCGTTTTCGGCTTTTGCTGTTCCTTTAAATAAAATGTTTTTTTGGAGATAAAATTCTCTTCTTATACTTTCCTGACCATCAAAATCATTGGCAAATGTTTTTAATTTTGTAGGTTTGTCAAACAATGTTACATCTATTTCTCCATTGAAATCATTTACGGGATCATTATTATTGTCAATAATCATACCTTCAATACTAACTGTCTCAAGAGCACTAAGTGTGTCTATGATATCAGAGTCATTTATTACCGGTTTATTATTTATTTTTGTTGTTTTTATACTATACTGTGGAAAATTAAGATTCATAGCCGGATCGCCGAATAACAAAAATTTTCTTTTGTTATCTATGCCTGTAGTATTGTTTTTCGCAATTCTTATAATATCGCCGAGAGGAAGAAAACGGTTGGATTCCGGAGTGAAAAAAGCATCGAAAGTAGCCTTCATCAATGCATCATTGCTACTGGAATAAACAGCCCTGACAGTAGAAAATAAAGCGATAACTCCACCTTTTTCTTTTAAAAAAGCAACTTCTCCGGCTGTATTAACTTTTGGATCGTCAAAACCTGTAAACGAACATGTCGCAGTTATTAATAAGGGTAATTTTGTTTTATTTGTCCAGCTGTTAATATCATCTTTTTGCAAGACTCTTTCTTGAGCTAATCCTTTCGGTCCACCATGACCTACATAAACAAACATCAATTCACCATTATAAATACTAGCATTGATAGCTTTATTTGCTTCCGGATATCTTTGTCCTCCGGCATTATTTTCTTGAATATATGCATCCAAATATATTTTATTTATATTGAACACAGGATATTTGTTTTTTATATTGGAAAATATGGACTCAGCTCCATGGAAATGAGTAATATCCGAATCTGCATCTACATCATCTGCAGATAGGGTGATATTATTTTTCCATGCACCGAAATAATCCCTGTTTGTCTCATAATCTATTATCTTATCTACAATCATATCAGCTTGATCAGCTGTTCTAACAGGTATTCTGCCTATGGAAATATCCAGTTTTCCGGATAAACTTCTTCCTTCTCCATTGGATATCAATCCGAAATAATCATCAGAGGGAAAAGAACTGATGGGATTCAAAGAACTTTTTGTCTCATAAACGGGAATGAAATTGTCTGTTGATCGTGTTATCCCTCTTGCATCGAAAGAGCCATCGCCAAATAACAATAAATACATAAATTTATTATTTTTTGTTTTCAACATTCTGACAAAATCACGAATGGCAGTCGGGTCATATTTGCCACTGGAAAATTCATTGAATATTTTGTCTAACTCTATAGCATAAACTTTAAAGTTATTGTGTTCTGTTCTGTATTCTTTTAGCTTTATTGCAGCATCTTCAAAATCTTTGTGATATACTATCAACATATCGGCATCATTTATACTATGTAGATTTTGATTTTCTATTTTTTCATATTTTCCGGGAGTTAAAAATTTATTTTGTGTAGAAAATAGTATAAATTTAGTCGATTCCGAAGTGTTGTAAGTAAAAGTTCCGAAGTTTCCTTTGATATTAACAGGGAAATTACTAATCTCTCCCGGTTTGCTAATATCCCAAACCATTATATTATTATTGATATTATTGATTTTAAATCCGGCGATACTGTTGGCAGGCGCTTTGGAATCACTTAAAAATAAAGTATTGTTGTTAAATTTTATCTCAGCCCTGGCATTTATTTCGATTTTGTCTAGCCAACCTGCTTCGCCGTCGTATTTCAGTTTTATTTTTATTTTATTATTAATAGGTGTTAGGGTTTTATTGATAGAGATTCTTCTGGCATAAGTCTTTTCAGGTTCTGTGATATCCACACCTGAAATATTATTATAGACGATTTCGTCATTGAGATTGGCTGTAAATTGCTTTGCCGTCGCATCTCTACCTGCAAATATTATATTATAATTCACTTCATTTCCCGCGATGAAATTAAATTTTTCAAAATAAGATGAAAAATCTTTTTCACTACCCGATGATATATTTTCACCATACCATTGCTGACCAGAGCCTTCTGTTTTGATGTAATTTCCCAATAAATTCAATCTGTCTTCCTCATGTACAGCATATACGTCGGTTTCATTTGAAACATATTGTGGTGTTCCCTGTACGTATTTATCGGCAATCCTTTTACCTGATGTTCCTGATATTTTGATAAAATAGTAATTTGAATTTGAATAGATGTTTTTTTCAAATTGCCAACGACCTGTGGAATTATTGAATAACCATCTGTCAGGACCTTCGCCATAAAATAATATATAATCATCGGAGTTTAATTTGCCATCTTCACCTCCTTTTATATAAATGGGCAATTCAATTAAATCATCAATATATTTTTCATCGATAATCTGTTGTAATTTCCCCCCACCATTACCGTAAATTTTTATATTTGATACATCAATGTTGTCAATATCTACTCCAATGGTTTTCAAATAAGAATAAGTAATTTTGTAAATTCCGGTTTGATTGGTTTGAATTTTATATATATCTCCATCATTTAATACGGAATTATCATTATATTGTGCATTTATTGGAAAGAAAGCAATCGAAGCAATAAAGAGAAAAATAAATTTCATATTAAAAAAATTATTTATATTAAAAAATTATATCTACTCAGAAAGAATCATTATGGTTAAAACAAATAAGTGTTTTTTATCATAAATGAACTCTATTCTTATTTAGTTATAAAAAACAGATGGTTAATTGTTATAGTGTAAAGTTTATCTTATAGACAAGTGTTTTTTTGAAATAAAATATATGAAATTTATAATTTTTTTATTGTAAATATGTTAAAGAAACGTTAACAAATTAATTATAGTATTATTGAAGTGTATAAAAAATATAAAAAAGATATAAAAATTATAATATTTGTCTTTGTTGCTTTTATTGCAGATATATCGATGATATATGCTCAAGATCCTATATATACACAATATTATCAGGCACCTTTACATATTAATCCTGCTTTTGCCGGAAATACTTATGCCCCTGTAGTACATCTGAATTCAAGAATAGAATGGCCCGCAATTAATTTTGCATATAATACATATTCTTTTTCTGTAGACCGGTTTTTTAAGGAGAATAATTTTGGAGCCGGAATAAATTTTATGATGGATAATAGCGGCAATGGTATTTACAAAAGATTCAGAATGGAAGGAATCCTTGCATATAAATTGCAGGTTGCAGAAGAAAAATTTCTTAAAATGGGTTTAAGTATTGCTTGGGGGATGAATAGTTTGGATTGGGATAAGTTGATATTTGGCGATATGATCGATCCTTTTTCAGGATACACTTTACCTGATGGTTCAACTTTGCCTACCGGAGAAACCAGACCTGAAAACCTCAATATCAATTATTTGGATCTTTCTGCCGGTTTATTATATTTTACACAGATATATTATATAGGTATAGCAGTAAAGCATGCAAATTCACCTAAGGATTTTTATTTTTCTACGCGTGATAATGTAAACAAAGGTTTGCCGGTTCGTTTTTCGGCACAAATAGGAGCTGAGATTGATATTACAAGTAATAATATATATTCAAAAATATTTTATTCGCCAAGTTTGCTTTATGTATCGCAATCGGGATTAAATCAGTTGGTTTTTAATAATTATATAGATTTAGGTCTGATTTTTGCTGGTATAGGATATAGGCATGATTTTTTAAATCCTGATGCGGTGTTGTTTTCTATTGGAGTGTCTAAAGAGATGTTTAAAATAGGATACAGTTTTGATTATACTATTTCCAGATTGAGTATAACTTCGGGTGGAAGTCACGAAATTGGGATTACGATCAATTTTGATAAATCTACTCTATTTGAAAAACCGTACAGGTATAGTGATTGTTTTAATATGTATCGATAGTGTATTTTTATAAGGTGTTTGAATTTGTAATTTATAATGATTTTTCGAACAGGTATCAGATAGAAGATTGTATTTATCGTATAAATAAAGTCATTACCCGATTGAATTAATATATTGCAAATTAAATTAAAATCTATAGGTTGTTATAGAGAAATTAACAAGAGATGAAAAAATATTTACTATATTTTTGCAAAATAATTTAATTTTTAAGTAACTTTGGCGACTCGTTTGAAAATCAAGCGTGGTTTATAAGAAAGTGTCCATATGAAAACTCTGTAAATTTGAAATGTATTATTTTGCAATATTTTGAAAATTTTTAGATATAAATACTATTTCGTTGCAATTACTTGATATAATGGAATCAAATTTTTGTAAAAAATAGTAAAAATCTTATTGAAAGTTTTCGAAATTTTAAAAATTAACTGTTTTCATGGTGATGCTAAATAAATTTTATGGTAAAAACAATAATTTTTAGAATAATTTGTTTTTACTTTGCAGCGAATTTAAATTGTTTTAACTATTTCAAGACATCGTGTAAATAAATTTTACTGATGTTAAAAAACTAAATTTAATTAACAAATGAAAGTTTTGATTAAGATTTTTGGAAGTTTACTTCTCTTTTCTTTGATTATGTCTTCATGCAAACATGAAGAGCGTTCAAGTACTACAGGTTGGAAATATAACGATCCCGAATGGGGTGGTTTTGAGAAATTGGACTATGAAGGTCAGATTACAGGTCCTAATCTTGTTTTGATTGAGGGAGGTACATTTGTGATGGGATTAACGGAAGAGGATGTGACTTATGAATGGAATAATATCCCACGAAGAGTAACCGTTTCTTCTTTTTATATGGATGAAACCGAAGTGACAAACACAGATTATAGAGAATATTTACACTGGTTAAAAAGAGTATATAAATCATATCCTGAAGTTTATCAAAAAGCTCTTCCGGATACACTTGTTTGGAGAGAAGAACTGGCATATAACGAACCCTATGTAGAGACTTATTTCAGGTATCCTTCATTTGATGATTATCCGGTTGTAGGAGTTAATTGGATTCAGGCAAATAAATATTCTGATTGGAGATCCGATAGAGTAAACGAAATGATATTGATAGAAAGAGGTATTTTAAATCCAAATCCTCAGCAGGTGGATTCCGACAATTTTAATACGGAAGCTTATTTTGCCGGACAATATCAGGGAAATGTAAGAAAGAATCTACCTGATTTAACAAACGGAGGAGAAAGACAGGTTAAATTTGAAGACGGAATATTATTACCTAAATATAGATTGCCTACGGAGGCGGAATGGGAATATGCAGCATTAGCACTTGTAGGTAAACAAGCTGCATCAAAAGATGAAATATATACTGACAGAAGATTTTTCCCCTGGGATGGTTATACGGCAAGATATAAAAGACATGATAAAAGACAAGGTCAGTTTATGGCAAACTTTAAAAGACAAGGTGGTGACTATATGGGAATGGCCGGGCGTTTGAACGATAAGGCACCAATTCCGGCACCTGTCAGATCTTTTATGCCTAATGATTTCGGTTTATATAATATGGCGGGTAATGTAAGTGAATGGGTTGCTGATATCTATAGGAAAACCACTTTTACCGAATTAAGCGATGCCGAAAGTCAGGAATTGAATCCGTTTAGAGGTAACAAATTTGAAGAAAAATTAAAAGATGAAAACGGCAATCTTGTTGAAAAAGATAGTCTGGGACATTTGAAAAAAAGGTTTGTTGAAGATCAGGAAGTGGAAAACAGGGATAATTACCGTAAAGGAGATTTAAGAAATTACAGTGATGATGATAGCGAATACGTTACTTATGGTTATGGTAAAAGTTCATTAGTGAATGATCATTCCAGAGTAATAAAAGGAGGATCTTGGGAAGATAGATTATTTTGGTTGTCTCCCGGTCAAAGAAGGTTTATGGATGAAAATAAAGCTAGTAGATCCGTTGGCTTTAGATGTGCCATGACGAGAGTTGGTTCGCAAGCAGGAAATGGAGATAAGGACGGAAATTACTTTGGTAAGAGTTCAAAAGTAAAAAGAAGATATAAATAATTATTGTGAATTGATGACATTCACCAATTATTTATAAATAATAAGATATTTATATCCCGGACCAGCTTTGCTGTTCCGGGTTTTTTATTGAAAATAAAAGAAATGAACAAGGGGACGGAAATATTAAAATTTATAAATGAATCCAATGGAGTTTCAATTGATACCCGTACTTTAAAAAAAGGAGAAGTTTTTTTTGCTTTGAAAGGTGATAATTTTGATGGTAATAAATTTGTAAATGTTGCTATAGAAAAAGGTGCGGCTTTAGTTGTAACTTCAGATAAAATATTTTCTTCCGCTTCAAAGGTTGTAGTTGTTGGTAATAGCTTGAAAACATTGCAGAATGTAGCTAAACTTCATCGTGATAGATTGAATATTCCTGTTATTGGTCTGACAGGAACAAATGGTAAAACCACTACAAAAGAACTTTTGTGTAGATTGCTTGGTTCCCAGTTTAATACTTTATGTACCTCCGGAAATTTTAATAATCACATCGGTGTTCCCCTGACATTATTGAAAATTAAAAATACTCACCAAATTGCTGTCGTGGAAATGGGGGCAAGTAGTGTTGGTGAAATAGATTTTTTATGCAGCTTGGCTAAACCGACGCACGGATTAATAACAAGTATCGGGATTGCACATATAGATGGATTTGGTTCTATTGAAAATATTGTAAAAACCAAATTGGAATTGTATCATTATCTCAAAAAACATGCCGGTTTGTTTTTTTATAATAGGGAAATTAAAGAATTGAAGAATTCTTTTAGAGATTATGAAAATATAATTTCATTTTCAGCCTCGGATTTTAAAAGTGAAAATGTCTCAAAAATGTCTTTGAATAAATCTTTTCCTTTTCTTGATTTGGATTTGGTTTTACCTAATGCAGATAAAGTATATGTTAAAACTAATCTGTATGGTGAATATAATTTTTCAAATATCGTCAATGCGGTTAAAATTGCTGACTATTTTGATATTTCCGTTGAAAATATTAAAAATGAACTAACGAATTTTATACCGAAGAATAATCGATCCCAATTTATAGACTGGAATGGAAATGAATTGATAATGGATGCCTACAATGCAAATCCGACTTCCTTAAAACTTGCGATAAAAACATTTGAAAATATTAAAACAGTAAAAAATAAGTATCTTATTTTGGGCGATATGCTGGAATTGGGAGTTGCAAGTTTGGAAGAACATATAAAAATATTAAGATATTTGCGAAATAGAAAATTTTATATAAAAGGAATTTTTATTGGAAAAGAATTTCTTAAAGCCAAAGAAAAACTTGGTGAGCAGAATGAGTCAATGATTTTTGTTGAAAAAGCAAGTGAAGTAAGAAAAATTATTGAAGAACTTAATATTAACGGTTCGTTGATACTTGTTAAAGCTTCACGGGGAATTAAAGCAGAAACAATTTTCGAATAAGAAAATCAAATTCAGACCAACTGACCCTTTGGGAATTAAGGTGACCCCAAAATTTAATTAAATGATTTATTTAATGGTCTTGATGAAGGAGAGATCCAAAAGAGTAAACCTCTCTTGGTAATATAGGAACCGCTACATCAGTAGCGGGTGGATTGATAAAATCATAACAGATTAATGCTGCTGGTATTTGCTTGGCTTCATGGTTAATCATCTTTCCAAGTTTAGTCTATCGGGATTGATATTAAAATAGCCTTGCAAATCATTTTTAGATAATTGCAGGTAGGACTTGAAAGCATGCGATAGCATGACTTCAAAGCCGGTTATTTAATTCACCATTCATAATTCATCATTAAATCCTTTTATCTTTTATCTTCCAAACTTTGAACTTTTTACTTTTGCCTTTGAACTTTGTCCTTTGAACTTTGTCCTTTGAACTTTGAACTTTTTTTGTAATCTGTCATTAGAGGTACTTGGTCTGAAGCTCTCTAAAGTGGTCAATTTTTTAAAAACTCAATTCATTAAAAATTCTGTTTGATAGTTCATTCCTGGTTGCTTTGTTGTAATCTTCTTCGCTACATGCAATAAAATACGATGTGTTTTTTTCTTCAGGATTTGGAATTTCAACCCACCATCTACCTGTTTTTTTACTCTGAATGAAATTTAAAGACATATTATAGTCATTCAAGTCTACAACTATAGAAATCATTGATTGTTTATCTGAGATATTCTCCATAATTTGTTGATCAACTCCCTCAATATAATACCAAATCAATTGACTAATCAACATGGCCCCTTGATTGTGGAAGTCGTATTTTGGTTCAAAACCAATAAAATTCAAAATGTTTAGTTCATTGTTTAGTCCCGTATATTTCATGATTTGACAAGCTTCTTCAGATGTCAAACCACTTGGAGTAGTGTTTTTTATTCCGGGAACTTCAGAATATCTGATACTATCCATATTAAATAATAATGTATCAACATTTCTTAATACAGGTTCAACGTCTTTGTAATTATTGCGAAATTTACCTAATCTGATTGAATTGTTGAATTTTTTGTGTTTTAGTTTTTCAGGATTTAAAAGATGAGTTTGATAACCAATTAATCCTGCTTTTGAAATATTTGTTGAATTAAGGATATAATCTTGTATTGTGGTGCTAAAAAAAAGATCACCCGATTTTTCCAAAAAAGCTATATTTGATATCTTTTGTGTCAGTGCTTTCAACTGAAGTTCAAATGACTCTATATTCGAACCTAAAATTAAAATATTTGATTTTTCGGATTCAAATTGATTTAAAGCTTGAATGATAAATTCCGGATTTGAATTTCTAATATTTCCCAAATCATATAAAGCTATATTGCTAAAAGGGAATGAAGTTTTGAATAATTCTTTCCTGATAGAATCAGAAATCACTTCATCCAAACCGAATATAACGATATTGTTTTCTGTTGGAATATAACTGTCTGCACCTTTTTGTATTTGGTATCCGAGGTAATGTTTGTTTTCAAATGTATGAAAAAACATTTCAGAATCTTTAAACCAAGTATTCATTATATCTTATTTATTTAAAAATAATAATTTGATTAATCTTACAAAAATATGATTATAAATTGATATATCATATTTATTAATAAAAAAGTGTGTTGATATAATCACTTGGTTTATGTTTCTTAATATTATCTTATACCAAATTGCTATCAATATGCTGCTTATAAAAACTAATACTTTTTCTATATCATCATCTTGATAACGGTTTGGCATTACTTGTAGTTATTAATTGTAGGTACCAAAAATATAGTTTCTTATTAGGGGGGATCATCAATTGAAACTGTCTATAGTATGTTACCTTTTTTATTGTATAAAACATTAAAATACGCATTAAAATATAATATATCTGTAAGACATCTTATATGTTTTGTATTATACATTAAAAAAAAACTTAATATTTTTGGAATATTAGAAAAAAGGTTTTAGCTTTGCACTTGAAATAAAGGCTTAAACTAAGAAACTAAAAAACACACCCTATGAGACTTAAAGTTTTTATGTCAATATTAGTGTTACTTTTATCATGGTATAGCTATGGGCAAAGTAATAAAAATGTTGATTCGAAAGAAGTGGTTCTTACTACTGAATCTGTAAAGTTTTCCGATACATACATATCTCCTGTTATCAAAGATAAGATGACTTCTGATCCCGGTCAAAACAAAAAGTGGAGATTAGGACTTTACAAGTATCCTGCAAAACCAAAAGATGCCTGGGAATTTGGCATACATAGCGGTTATTTTTTCCTTGACGGTGATGTCGATGAGTTGAAACCATTGGCAGGTTATGGATTTGGAATTCATTTAAGGAAGGCAATTCATTATGTTTTTTCCGTTAGGTTTGATTTGTTTTACGGTCAAACTTATGGATTAGATCCCCAACCGTGGAATGATGCTCTGACTCCGGAGAATAATTTTGGAGGTATTTTTGATAATTATGTTGCCAATAATTCCAATTGGTATCCCAGTTACAAATTGGAATATGTTGAAGGTTCGATACAAGCTGTATTAAATTTGGGTAATATTCTATTTCATAAGGAAAGAAATAAATGGAATTTGATTGCATTTGCAGGATTAGCTCTTAATTCTAATCAAACCATGTTGGATCTTTATGATGCCTATGGCAATATATATAATGTGACAAGTGTGGATTTGATTACAGGTGCAGGAAATCAAAGACAAAAAAGAATAGAGAGATTAAATAGATTAAAAGAAATCTATGACGGTAAGTATGAGACCAAGTCTTATAAAAAACGATATTTATTTGAAATAAAGGATAAATATCTTATTCATGGTGCTTTTCTTGGAGGAATAGGTATATATAGAAAAATAAATAAAAGGGTTAACATAGGTCTGGAACATCAGGTAATGTTTAATGATAATGATTATTTGGATGGAATGAAATACAGAACAGCCAATGATCAGTCAAATGAAAACGATGTTTTGCACTATACAAACATACGGCTTGCTATAAATCTTTCCAATTTTAAAAGAAAAACAGAACCTTTGTATTGGATGAATCCAATGGAAAATATCTTTAATGATATTGCCAAATTAAAACAAAGACCTGTGTTGGATTTGACGGATAGTGATGGTGACGGTGTTATAGATATGATGGATATGGAACAGGATAGTCCGGCGGGATGTCCGGTAGATACCCGTGGTATTACTCTGGATTCGGATGAAGACGGATTGGCGGATTGCAAGGATAAGGAGCCTTATTCTCCTCCTGGATACGAGGTAGACGAAAATGGAGTTGCCCTTATTCCTGATAATAAGAAATGTTGCGTTACAAAAGAAGAAGTAAAAAGGATGTTTGAAGAAAGTTTATCAGGTGGTGGAAAACATTTGATTAATGGAGCATCCGGGATGAATGGAGATTCAATGTCTTTATCTTCATATATGGGTGGAGGTATTGCTGACTGGTTTCTGCCCATGATTCATTTTGATTTGGATAAATATAAAATTAAACCGGAATATTACGGTCAGTTGAAACATATTGCTACCGTTATGAAGAGATATCCTGATTTATGTGTTACTGCATTTGGAGCAACAGATGTCAGGAACTCAGTAGAATACAATAAGCTACTTTCGTATAAAAGAGCAAAAGCGGCAATTGATTTTCTAGTTGATAAATATGGAATTGATAGAAACAGATTTAAGTTGATGTACGGAGGTGAAGAATTGCCTTTAGTACCGGATCTTCCCGAAGCTCACACGAAATCCAAAGAAGTGGCAATGGGACATTATATGAATCGAAGAGTGGAATTCAGAGTTTGTCTTCCTGACGACTATAATATGGCAAAACCTTCTGTGGTTTTAAAGAATATGAAAAAAACAACTGTGCCTGTAAAAAAATCTAAGAAAACAGGAAATAAAAATTCCGGATTTTAAAGTTAGATAAAAGAAGAAAAAGGAGTTGAGATATCAACTCCTTTTTTTGTAACTATTCGTGGTTTTTTTAATTTTGTAACCAAAATATTTTCACCTAAGTGCTTAAAAAAAATACCGCTCTTTACTCTTTGTTATATTATATAAAAATCATATATTTGAACTTTAGTTTTATCATATTGTTTTATATTGTGTTTTAGTGGTGGCGCTATAAAATCAATTTGGTATAACTATTTCCTTTTTAGTTAAAGATTGTTTTTTAATTTTTAATGATTTTTAGGACTAATACTAACTATATATTTTGGTGAGTTCTATTTTTATTAAAAAGGGTATAACCGAATAGTAATATTGTACAAAAGAATAATGAAATAATAAATGATATTATCATCAAAAATACTTAATGAAGCGGTAGAATCTGTAGCTACATTACCCGGAATTGGCAGGAAAACGGCTTTGAGGATAGTCTTGCATCTGATTAACGGACATTTAAATACAGGAGAAAATCTTGCGAATAAAATTTTTGAGCTTAAAAATATTAAATTTTGTAAAAAATGTAATAATATTTCCGATGATGATATATGCAATATTTGCCAATCTTCAGGTAGAGATAAAAATATTATATGCGTAGTGGAAAATATACGGGATCTCATAGCTATTGAAAATACTCAACAATACAATGGCTTGTATCACGTGTTAGGAGGTTTGATATCACCGTTAGATGGTGTTGCTCCTGAAGATTTACATATACACGGATTGATTGAAAGGATTGAAGAGGATGGTGATATCAATGAATTAATAATGGCACTTAGTCCTACTGTTGAAGGAGAAACCACTATTTATTATCTTACAAATATGGTGCCTGATAGAGTGAAGATTTCTCTTATTTCAAGGGGTATATCTTTTGGAGGCGAACTTGAATATGCGGATGAATTTACATTAGGAAGATCGATATTGACCAGGATTCCATATAATTCTGAGATTAAATAGGTAGTATGATTGACATTTCTATCATAATAGTAAATTATAATGTCAGGTATTTTCTTGAACAATGTCTCCTTTCCGTTTATAAATCTATAAATAATTTGAAGGTTGAGGTCTTTGTAGTTGATAATGATTCGGTAGATAATTCCGTAAAGACTGTAAAGGATAATTTTCCTGAAGTGAAATTAATTGTCAATAAGCAAAACTTAGGATTTGCCAAGGCTAATAATCAGGCTCTTAAATTAGCAAAAGGTAAATATGTTTTGTTATTGAATCCGGATACCCTTGTCGAAGAAGACACCCTGCTCATGTCATTTGATTATATGGAGAGCAACCATCAAGTTGGAGCTCTGGGTGTAAAATTGATAGATGGGGAAGGACGTTTTTTGCCGGAATCCAAACGGGGATTTCCTACGTTGGCTTCTTCTTTTTACAGATTGACCGGATTGTCAAAATTATTTCCGCATTCAAGGATATTTAATCAGTATAATTTAGGGTTTTTAGATGAAAATGAAATATCTGAAGTAGATGTTTTATCAGGAGCATTTATGTTTATCCGCAGGGATATATTGCAAGAAGTTGGGTATTTGGATGAAGATTTTTTCATGTATGGGGAAGATATTGATTTTTCATACAGGATTAAAAAATCGGGATATAAAGTTATTTATTTTCCTAAGACAAAAATAGTGCATTTTAAAGGTGAAAGTACCAAGAAAAGTTCGTTGAAATATCATAATACTTTTTACAAAGCAATGTCCATTTTTGCTAAAAAACATTATGGTAATAAGGGGTTTAATCCTTTACTCATTTTGATTAATATTGCGGTTACTTTTTTAGTTGTTTTTAATTTTTTAAAATCGTTATTGAAAAGATTCTTTTTGCCGATAACGGATTTTTTATTGTTTTTTTTCTTACTTTTTGTAGTGCAGGGATTTTGGGCAAACTTTCATTTCAATAATCCGTCTTATTATGATACGGGAAAAACCTCATTGTTGTTTGCTGTCTTTTCAATATTGTGGGTAGCAGGGATTTATTTTAATGGTGGGTACAGGAAAAATTATATTACCAATATGATAAAAGGGGTTTTTGGCTCAACTTTTATTATACTGGTATTTTATTCGCTTCTTCCGGAACAAATTAGATATTCCAGGGCTATTATTTTGATAAGTTCCGTATTGATATTTTTCTTTCTGGTAATTTACAGATTGATATTAAATCAATTCTTCCGGGGTATCATTGATGTTGATAAAATGTTAAAAAAAATAGCAATTACAGGTTCGGATGATGAAGTTGACAGGGTCAAAAGAATAATGGATATTAATGGAGTGGAATTTGATTATTTAGGAACTATTTCTCCGGATGCTTCAGGTAGTATTTCAGGCAATCCGGAATATCTTGGGAATATTGATAAAATAGAAGAGATTGTTTCCATCAATAATCCCGATGAGATTATATTTTGCCTCAAAGATATTAAAATGAATAAAGTGATGGACATAATGGGGCAAATCGGGAAAAAAGTACGTATTAAAATTATTCCGGAAGAATCATTTGGTATTATCGGGAGTTCGGATAGAAATTCCAACGGGGAATTTTACAGTATGGAGATTAATTATAAATTTGATAACAGGAATATAGTGCTTTTCAAATATTTTACTGATAAGATAATAGCATTGTTTTTATTATTGATTTTCCCGGTGTTGAAATTGCTTAACAATAAGTTTGAAATTTCGAATGTATTTTTAGTTCTGTCAGGTAAAAAAACCTGGGTTTCATATATTGGAGAAGATAAAGAGTTGGATCTGTTGCCGGCATTGAAAAAAGGGGTTTATACACCGGTATTTTCTAAATCTTATAAGAATATTTCAAACAATTATTTACATGATATTAACGTTTTATATGCGAGGAATTATAATTTTTGGATGGATTTGGAATATTTGCTAAAGCACTTATTTTTAAAGAATAGATAACTACTAATACCAAACTGCTGCCATTATGGTGATTATAAAAACTATTTCTTTTTCTATTTCACCATTTTGATAACGGTTTGATATAAGATGGAATTATTTTGTTTTAAATTTTATTTTTAGTAATAAAAGTATTCGACATGAGTAATTATCAAAAATAAAACAAATTTTCTTTATTGCAATGAACAAAGAATATAAGAAATATATTTACTTGTCACTGGTGATCTCAACGATTATTACTGTATTGGGTATAGGGATATATAACCATTTTTTTCAAAGGCCAATGATCGTTTTTGAGAATAAGAGTATTGCCCGTAATGTATCCGGATATGAATCACTGAATTCGCAGATAAATTTTGATGATATTATCGAAAAAAACAGGAAAGCAGTTGTTTTTATACATGCGGTAATAAAAGATAATGATGGAGGGTTGAAATCGGAAACAGGTTCCGGATTCTTCGTATTACCGACAGGTGAGATTGTTACAAATGCCCATGTTGTTGAAAATGCGGAGATGATACTTGTCACTGATGATGAAAATCACGAGTATCATGCGGAATTGGTTGCCTTGAATGAGGATACTGATATAGCGGTAATTAAAATTGAGGGGAAAAATTTTCCTTTTATCTTTTTTGGTAATTCTGACAATTTAAAACCGGGAGATTGGATATTGGTTATCGGTAGTCCTTATAAATTGAGAAACTCGGTTTCAGCCGGAATAGTTAGCGCTTTAAACAGGGATCTTGGTCTTAGAAACAATTTTGGAATCGAAAATTATATACAGACAGATGCTGTTGCCAATCCGGGAAATAGCGGGGGAGTTATGTTAGATGCCGAAGGTAAACTTGCTGGTATGATATCGGCAATTGTCAGTGGGAAAAATGATTATAAGGGTTATTCTTTTGCAATTCCTTCCAATATCGTAAAAAAGATTGCTTTTGATTTGATCAATTACGGAACTGTACAAAAAGCTTGGATAGGTCTGTCAGTGATAGACCGGAAGAATGGAAGCGGGGTTTTAATAGAGAGGGTAGATAATGGTGGGGCAGGGGATGCTGCGGGATTGGTAGCAGGAGATATCATTATTGGTATGGATAGCATGAAAATTGTAAATGTTTCGCAATTTACCGGAAAAATAGCCGAGCATAGTCCCGGGGAGATAGTGAAGTTATCGGTTTCAAGAGATAATAAAATAAAGAACTTTAAAATCGTATTAAAGAATTTATTCCGTACTACCGAACTTATTTCAAATCGAAAAGATAAGATATTTTATGATATGGGACTTATCTTAAGGGATTTGACAAGTAAAGAAAAAGATAATAATTTTACCGGGGTATATGTGGTTAGTGTGAGAAAAGGAAGTAAAATTGCAAATATTAATATGGAACCGGGATTTTATATTACTTCGATAAATGGCAGTAAGATAACGAATGTTGATGATTTTGTCAAGGAATTAAAATCAATAAATTCCGCAGTGATTTTAAAAGGCTATTATAAAAACTATCCGGGTAAATTTAAATATGTGCTGGAGCAATAATATTGAATTAAAAATCAGTTCCCATTGTAAAATATAAAACAGGTTTTTGTATTGTTCGAGTTTCAATTCCCCAGGCATAATCCAGTTTTAAAAAATATCCGAATAAGGTGGTTCTGATGCCAAAACCATATCCTGCAATCATAGGATCTGCATAATATTTTAACTTGATTTTTATAGACGGTGGCACTTCGACAACTCTTGTGTTTGATGGATTGTCTTCCGAGAACGGTGACAATCCTCTCCAGGCTGTACCCAAATCAAAAAATCCTGTAATTTGAAAGTCTCTGATAAATGCTTTTTTAATCCGGTTACTAAAAAAATACTGAAAAACGGGAATTCTTAATTCATTATTTGATAAAATATATGAGGAACCGTTTCTGGCATTGTATCCGAATCCTCTCATATTGGCAATCAAAATCCTGAATGCATACCGGTCACTTTCAGGAAATGGAACCAAGTCGTCATTATAGGAAAACATCCAATTTTCCATGCCTCCTAAAAAATATAAATTACTTTCCGTACCGAAAGAAGTCTGTCCACTAAGACGAAAAGCCAGAGTGCTTTTTCCAAATATT
This sequence comes from Saprospiraceae bacterium, assembly GCA_026985735.1. Classification (GTDB taxonomy): domain Bacteria; phylum Bacteroidota; class Bacteroidia; order Chitinophagales; family Saprospiraceae; genus JADJGA01. The sequence continues at coordinate 14,462 of JALSPW010000110.1, read as the reverse complement.
TGATAATACTGCCTGGTGTCAAAACCAATGACAGCAGAAAATCCTTTTGATATATTGAATAATCCGGGTGTATTTAATCTTATTTCCATTTTATTGTATCCTTTTATGAATACCTTGGACCTGTTTCCTATGAGACTATTAACTCCTGTTTTTGAAGTATTGTCAAATATATATTCCATTTGTAAACTCAAACGCTGTTCGTTTATTCCGGCATTATTCAATGAAATGGTATCCGATGCGAGTACTAGGGTTTTGTCAAAACGCATTCCCGATGTTAAGCTTAAACTGCTGTAAATATCAAATGGGTATTTAGCTCTGATTTGTCCCATATTGATAATCATTCTGTATTTGTCTATGAAATTTGTTCTGTTGAATTGATAATTGGATCTTGTTTTTCTGTAATAGGCATATTGCCAGTCAATTTTATGTTTGATATTTTCGAATACCGAAAAATATTCTTTTTCTCTTAAATCGGATGAAACTCTGATGCCTGTCTCTAAAAAATAATCTTCGAATAAATCTTTTACTCTCATTTTTAATAACAAACTTGTAGGTTGGCCAAAAGTATTGTTTTTTTCACTTGTGTATGCTTCCATCCCATCAAATAATGGCTCGTTATCTATTTTTGTTATAAGGTCGGAAAATGAAAATCTTAAACGGGAGGCAACTGCTCTTGATGAATTGAATCTTTCAAATTTGAATTTCCGATTTTTTTCAAATGTATCTCTGCGAGTGGAGTATTCTTCTTTTGAACCAAGTTGAGGGTCTTTAAAATCCGATTGAAATAAAAGCCCGGAATCGATTTCAAAAACACCGGAACCGGAAAGATTTTTATTTTGAATTGTATTTTCAATCTCTGTTGTTTTGTTTGTTTCTTTGAAATATGAAGTTACCGGAATTTCAAAATTTCGGGTTTTATTTTTTTTCAATATCAGATAATAGTCGCAAAGAACTTTATATGTATAAAAAACATGATTGTTTTGAGAGCATAACCTTAAAATATTTCCGGGAGTATTACTTATAAATCCGGAATTATGGCTTTGAATATTTTCTTTTTTTATATTGTTAATACCTGTTTCATCTGAAGTATAAATCAAATGATTATTTTGTAAAAACCCGTATCTTTCATTTATTTCTTTTGTATTAGTTAATTTGGAAATTTTACTGTCTTTTAAATCCATAAAAAAAAGATCAAAAGTTCCAATGGGAGGAAGAGTGTCAAGATATTGTATTTTGGAAGAAGTGTTTTTTCTGTTTGATGAAAATAAAATACCTATTTGATTACCTTTTTTAACTAATCTTGCATCGAGATTATCCCAAAAATCATTTGTCAATCTTTTGCTTTGTCTCGTTTTAATATTGTACAAAAAGATATCGGGATATCCATCGGTATTTCCATTTAAAATCAGATTCTCAGAGTCCAATATATCCAGGCTATAAATACGATTATACTCGGGAGCGAGAATTTGTTCAAAATAGGTAAAGGATTTGATATTTACAATTCTCAAACGTAAATCTCCTTTTTTTTCAAAAACGATATATAATTTTGTATTTTCTTTATTAAAATGACACACCGGATAATTATAATCTGTTTCCTGAATTGTATTTATATAACCTGTTGATAATAATTTTTTCTTTTTATGTTTTTCTGTATCATAAATATACAGGTCTGTTTTACCGGCATTATTTATTGCATAAGAAAGATATCTTGTGTTTGAACTTAAGGACAGGGATGTAAACGGATATTGGGATTTTAGGGATAAAATACCGTTTTTATCTGATGATTCTTTGTCTTGGTTGTTGTATCTTTCATAATTATTTGCATAATATTGTTTCCATTCATAGAATAATTCTGGTAGGGATTTATCTAAAACAGGTAGAACTGAAGCTTCTACATTCCTTGAAATTCTGACGAGATAAAAAATATCCGAAATTTTTTCAGTTCCGTATTTTTGTGATAAGAAATAAAAAAAAGACTTTCCGGCAAGTGACGGAATATTTTTACTTAAGATATTAAAAGAGATATCAGTAGGTTTTTTCAATAAAAATATATTTCTCAAATTTTCATCATCTTCAATTGTCCACCTATCTGATAAAAAGTTAATTATGCCTTTTGTAAACCACTCGGGAAAATCGGAATATATAAGTTTCTTATAAATATTCTCAAATGTCATATCCGAGAACATATTTTTAATAAATACTTCAGCTGTTCCTTTTCTGATTTGCGAAAGCAGGTTATTGTGATTTCCATCGAAATATACAACAACTCTGTTATTGTAAAATTTAGTAACACCCGGACCGGAAAATTTATTTTCGTCATCTTTAATGCCTAAATTGCTTTGCTTGAAATCAGAAATATTTGAATATATAATTATCTGGATTTTTTTGTTTATTTTAAAATCAAGTATATCTTCAATGTCACTATATGATATTTGTGAAAGTAGTACAGCTGTTTTTGCAATATTCCTCTCTTTCCCATACCAATAAATTATATAATGTTCATTTTCATACATCCACCAATCATTAAAAACCTCTTTGTATTGCACACGGTTTTTACCGAATTTAGTATTGATAGTTTGTGCATTTATTAAATTTGGAATAAAAAAAATAATACAATAAATTAGTGAAATTATAAATATGGTATTTTTTCTTTTGTATAACATAATTTTTTTTATTTCAAAATCCCTCTGACTGTGTAGTTACATTTGTGATATTTATCAAAATTAAATATTTATAATGAAAAATTCAAAATAATTTCGGTGAAATGCTAAATTTGTACATAATAATCGAATTTATAACTTATGATGAAGAGTGAGATTGACAGAATTTTAGTTATTTTTTCTTGTAATTTACCCAAGCAATTATTTAAATGGAAAATTCATAGAGATGAAAAAATTAATTTACTTTTTTGCATTTTTTTTATCAATTAGCTCTTATGGTCAAAATGTGGAAGATATTGGAACAATTCCTTCCGGGATCAAATGGAAGCAAATCAATACGGATACCGTCAGAGTGGTTTTTCCGGAAGGGCTTGAGTCACAAGCAGAAAGATTAACTAATCTAATACATTATCAGGCTAAAAATAATATTAGCTCCCTAGGGCTAAAAAGTCATAAAATCGATATTTTTCTTATTAATACCGTAGCGGAATCCAATGGGTTTGTACGACCTGCACCTTATCATTCCAAATTTTTTACTATGTCATCTCAATATCCTTTTGCTGGTTCTGTAGATTGGCTGGATTTGCTTGGTATTCATGAATACAGGCATGTTATACAAATGAATAATTCAAGACATGGGGTAACCGGTATTGCAAAATTTGTTTTTGGAGACTATTTCTGGGCTTTTGGAATGTTTGCCTCGGTACCGAATTGGTTTTGGGAAGGAGATGCAGTGCAGCAAGAGACCGCTTTAAGCCATTCGGGAAGAGGAAGGTTGCCTATGTTTAAATCCCGTTTTCTGACTATAATGAACAATAAAAAGCCATTTGGATATGAAAAAATGCGCTGTGGGTCATTCAGAAATTATGTGCCTGATCATTATGCACTTGGATATCAGATGGTCAATTTTGGGAGGCGGAAGTTCGGCAATGATATTTGGCGAAATGTTTTTTCAGATGCGGTTGCTTATAAGTCAATAATATGGCCTTTCTCAAGGGCCTTGGAGAATTATACGGGCTATTCAACTAAAGAGATGTATTCTCAGATAGTTGAGTCATATAAAGATAATAATTCAGGTAAGGCATTTTTAGTGAATTATGTTCCAGATGATTATATAAGTGAGATTGATACGAAAAATCCGGCTTATTATTCCGGACCACATTTTATTTCAAAAAATAGAATTATTGCGATTAAAAGTAGTTTCGATAAATCGGCTAAATTCATTGAAATAAATATAAAAAATAAAAAAGAAAAAAGCATTATCCCCGTAAGCTATAATTTCGGTCAATTTGATACAGACGGGAAAAAGATTATATGGAGTGAAATTAACAAGAATCCAAGATGGGCTTATTTGAGCCATTCTAATATTTATAGATATGATATCAAATCCAAACATTTAAAAAAACTAACCCGAGGGAAAAATTATTTTTCTCCTGCTATTTCTCCTGACGGGGATAAAATATGTGTTTTTGAAGCTACCGGTGATATGAAATACAATATTTTGATTCTTGATGCTAAGACTGGAGCGAGAATAAAAATGTTGGATAATCCGGATAATTATTTTTTTAGCTATTTGGATTGGGTGGATTCTAATCATATTGTTAGCGTGGCAAGACACAATAATAAAAATGCCATTGTTGAAATAGATTTGGCATCCCGTTTAATATCGGAATTGGTGCCGTTTACTTATACGACAATACAAGATTTGAGATATATGGATAAAAAAGTTTTTTTCTCTGCACCTGATTTGAATATTCGCGATAAACAAACTTTGTATTATTATGATATTAGTAATGGAAAAATTTATAAGTTCAATCAAAATGAGAATTATGCTGCATTTAGTCCCGATTTGTCCATAAATGGTAAATTGGCGTATTGTAATATAATATTTGATAATACGGTTTTAAAAGTAAAAGATTTCAATACTGTATTTGATAAGTTGGGAAGAGGTAAATTGGATAGGGATTATGATATAGTGGATGAAAAAATTATAAAAGAGGAAGGAGGTTCAATATTACAAAAGATTGCAAAAAACAAATACGAAATCAAAAACTATAATCCGGTTGGTCATTTGATAAATTTCCATTCCTGGTATCCTTTGCCTGGGTATCCTGAATTGGCGGCAGTATTTCAATCCAATGATGAATTGGATAAGATGTCTTTGAGTTTGATTCCGAAATATAATTCCAATGACAAATCATTTTCATTTGGGACCTATATCAACTATGGTGGATGGTATCCGGTACTTTCACTTGGTTTAGAACCTAAATTCAATATGCATCAAATTATAGAAGGAAAAGAGTATATAATTAATTACAATCAAATAAAAGCCTCCGTGTCAATTCCTTTGAAATATACCAGATTAAATATAGATAAAGAAATTAATGCAAAATTAAGCTATAATATTTCGCAGTATTGGAATTCAGGTAATGAGGAGTTGGATAATAAAACGGATAGTTATTTGAATTTTGAATTGTTTTATTCCAATCATAAAAAAAGTTCATACAGGTCGTTATACACTGATTTAGGATATGATTTGAGTATGCGCTTAGGTGATTTGAATTTTGATTACGGTTTTAATAGTATTATGGGATATGCCAAGATATATTTACCGGGTATTTTTGATAATCACAGTTTTAGGCTTAGATATAATTTTTTATCTCTGTCGGGTAAAAAAAGGATATTATCAGAAGTGTCTCAATATTATTTTGCCAGGGGATATGGTTTATACGCTGTTGATAATTTGGTAAATGGTTTGAAGGTCAATTATTCACTCCCGCTTATATATCCTGATATAGCACTTGGCAAATTTGTATTTGTCAAGAGAATAAGAGCAAATCTATATTTTGATATTGATCGAGTTGAAAGGACTTATGCAGGCCCGCTGTATAAAAGATCGGCCGGAATTGAATTTTTGTTTGATAATGCATATTTTAGAGCAGGAACAATACCTTTGGGTTTTGGTATTGATTATTTATTTGATATAGATAAGGGACAAAATCCCATAAATATTAGAATTATTATGGATTTTTAAAGATGAAGTTTGTAAAATATAATTAAAAATACTATTTTTGCACCACATTTTCGGGATGTAGCTCAGCCCGGTTAGAGTACACGTCTGGGGGGCGTGGGGTCGGAGGTTCAAATCCTCTCATCCCGACAACTTTAATGTCGGTTTACGAATGTAAAATAAAAATAAACCTGAATCTTAAAATAAGTTGATGTTCTAAGATTCAGGTTTTTTTGTTTTAAAAAATTGTTATTCGGGTATATCCCACCAAACAGGAGTTTTCAATCTTACTTCCGGTCTGTTGTCTCCTAGGTTTTTGCCGTTTCTATTTTCTTCATTATATTCATAAATCATTGCTCTTATCCATTCATTTTCTTCAAAAATAGGATTTACGTTTTCCGGTTTTGCAAGACCGGGATATATTTCACTGCTATAATCCATTCTTCTCATATCAACCCATGTTTCAGGGTTAAAGACCATTGCTATATATTTTTGGGTCATTATTTTACTCAAACCGGAAATATTATTATTTGCAGTAAAATCTCCTGCTGTCAACTTGTTAAGATTAGAGGTGACTTCCTGGAGGATAGAGTCGGCAACTCCAAGTTTTCTCATATTAGCAAGTACCCCTTCTTTATAAGCATCAATAGCTCCGGATGCATCTCCTTTTCTCAATCTTGCTTCAGCTTCAATAAATTTAACTTCGGAGTAAGTCGCAAACGGAAATGGTGAGTCAGCTTTTGAATAAAAACCACCAACTACATTGGAATAATCATATAATCTTTTTCCTTCATCAAATCCTCTTCCAGGATAAATACCGGTAAATAATCCGGTTGAATCGGCAGGATTCATTATTATAGGAGTACGCGGGTCAATCGTATCCGAATAGAAATCCGGATTCTTGAGCAAATTGATGAAAAAAGAGCTAAAACTGCCATATCTCGGTTCTTTACCACTGGAAAAATCTCCATATCCCTCTTTACTCCATGGATTTGCTTGGGTTTTGGAGCCACCTTCAATATAATTAAATTCAGCATCCATTCCGTCACCGTCGAAAGCTTTGCTACAAGCTTCGATTATAGCATCCGGATTGTAAAGAGAAGATTTTTTTGAATAGTGATTTAGATATCTTGCTTTTAGAGCATAGGCAAATTTTATCCATTTTTCCGTATCACCGTGATACATTATATCGCCACCTCTTCTATCGAGGTCTATCTTATTATCTTTAGAACTTAAATCTGCGATAGCTTCATCCAATAAATTTATACAATTTTCATAGATGGTTTTTTGATCGACAAATTTTGGTGTCAGAACAGGAGAACTTTTGCCGTCATATAAGTCATCCCAAGGCATTTTCCCATATTGATCGGATAATGAAACGATAAGAAAAGCCTTAAATATTTTTCCCACTCCCATAAAATGTGGGCTGTTTTCTTCTTCTCCCAATACTATTAAATCGACTGCATTTGGGAAAGACCATACTAAAGCATTTTGCCAAAAGAAATTTCTTGATGTAAAATTCCAAGTATCGGGAGCATTACCTTTTTGCCGGCTTGCAACATATTGTGTTACGGCGACAATTTCCCTTGCTCCTCTCCATTGAGCAGCTCCATTTGTCATCAATATAGTGGGTTTCAACCTTAAATCAATAGAGACATTTGCAGGAGCATTGGGGTCATCATTAATATCTAAGAATTCTTCACAAGAACTGAAAAAGAAAACTATAATAAAAATTGATAATATATATTTTAAATTTTTCATAATTTAAATGTTTATTTGTTAAAATGTAAATTTGAATCCTAAATCAATACCTTTGGTGCTCGGTGTTCCAAGGTTATCAATACCAATAGAACCGGTACCTTTAACAGAAGCTCCAATTGTGTTGACTTCAGGATCGACACCGGTATATTTTGTAAAAATCAACATATTTCTTGCATTGATATAAAACTGACCTTTCATATTTTTTTTGAAAGGGATATTGTATGCTAAAGAAATATACCTCAATCTAATCCAAGAACCGTCTTCTATGAAATTATTTGCAACAGCACCGTATTTTTTCTGATAGTATTGTTGGTCAAGAATTACTTCTTTATCATTTGGTTCATAAACTATATGGCCATCTTGAAACCCTGCTTGGCGGAGTCCGTCAAATACATGAGTAGTATATCTATCCAAAGTAATAGGGCTTAAACCATAATATACCAAGGCAGCTTCTGTAGCATTCACGACATCATTGCCATAAGAGATATCCCAAAGAAAAGATAAAGTGAAATCTTTATAGTCAAAAGTATTGGTTACACCCAGTGTCCAATCAGGTTCCCTGTCGCCAAGCATAGTCAATTGGCTACTGATTTTCACCATTCCTTTGGAATCCAATAGCAAATTACCCAAACTGTCTCTTTCGTAAGTTCTTCCATAAATACCGAATACAGGTCCGTCCAAAAATGCAGCTCCTTCCGCAATACCGTTGAAAGCCCAGGAATCAGACTCTTCAACTTGTTTTATTGTACCGGGTAAACTGTTGACGCGGCTGTGAGATTTTGTAAAATTAAAATCAAGTTGCCAATTAATATTTTTTGTTTTGACCGGATTAATGCCAAGCAACAGTTCTATTCCTTTGTTTGTGATTGAACCACCATTCAAATATCCCCCAAAAGTTCCCGTTGTAGGAGGTAATCGTACAAATAATATTTGTTCATCGGAAATGTTATGATAATATGCAAAATCAACAGAGACTCTGTTGTTTAATAATCTTAAATCCGTACCAACCTCGAAAGAACTTGTAAATTCAGGTAAAAGTCCCGGATTTCCCGAAGGATATACCGAACGGAAAAATCCTTGAGGATCCACGGTAAATGAATTGGTAGCTGACATCATTGGAGTTGCCAAGACATGAGGAGGTGCATCTTTTCCTACCTGGGCCAAAGTAGATCTTATTTTCCAAAATGAAATACCGTAATCGGAAAGATCTGCAATACTCGTTTCTCTCAACAAATCATCAACAATTAATGATAATCCGACAGATGGGTAGAAAAATTTATTGTTGAATTTAGGTAGTGTTGAAGACATGTCATAACGACCTGTTAAATTCAAAAATATCAAACTCTTCCAGTCTATCTTGAAATCACCGAAATTACCGATAATTCTGTGTCTTGAAATGGATTGTCCTACTGAACGGTTGTCCGCTTCAATATTGTTAATACTGATAAAATCCGGTTCAATAAATTCTACTCCAGACCAATAAGTCTTCCTTCTGAAATTATCTTCAATGTTATTTCCCAAAGTTAGATTTGCACTAAAATCCCCGAATTTCTTATTTAGATTTAATAACAATGTTGATGTAGTAATTTGGTTGAATGTAGAATATTCCCCGAGGTAACCTGTTTCAAAGATAGACGAACCATATGCATAAACACTTTTGTTTTTTGCAAAGTAAATATCTGTTCCTAATCTATAGGTGATATTCATAAATTTATATGGAGAATAAGATATATTACCTACACTTAAAAATCTATCTACTCTATTGTTAATGGGATTGTGCTTAATACTCCAATAAGGGTTATCATTTTTTGCATTATCCAAATTTGCAACTTTCCTTTGCGAACCGTCCGGATTTTCATAGTCTTTCATATTGATATCTATAGGATATGATAAAATACTACGGAAACTTCCGCTATTGGCAGAGCCTTGACGGGTTCTGTCACTATTGGAATTGATATAGCTGACTGAAGCGGTTACGTTTAGATTGTCTTTCAATTTAGAACCTGCTTTCAATCTTATGGATCCACGTCGATATCTTGTACGGTCAATAACTCCTTTTTGATCAAGAAATCCTGAAGAAAGATAAAAAGTTGTTTTTTCAGTACCTCCGGAATATGTAAGATTGTGATTATGAACCATTGCCGGTTGATAAAAATCAGCGAGGTTATCATAAATAGGAACTGAATCCGGAAGAGGAGTATCTGCCCATGACAGGTTTGTTTCTTTACTGACTGTACCGTTAAGGAATTTTGTCCCCTGACCATAAACTTTTTGATACTCGGGAGTACCGATTACCCTGTCGAAAGAAACTGAACCGCTATAGGATATTTCGGCTTTTCCGGCTTTTCCGCTTTTTGTTGTAATAATTACAGCTCCATTTGCCGCTTTTATTCCATAAAGAGCTGCTGCTGCCGGACCTTTAAGAATAGATACGGATTCTATGTCTTCCGAATTAATGTCGATGGCTCTGTTAGATGTAGAAACATTCTGTCCTCTTTCCGTGCTGTTGTCGATAGGAATCCCGTCAACTACAAATAAAGGTTGATTATCCCCGCTTAATGAGTTTCCTCCACGAATCAATATTACGGAAGAGGCTCCTGGAGCGCCACCTGAATTTGTAACTGTTACACCTGCGACTTTACCTTTGATTGCATTAGGAAGATTTTGTTGATTTCCTTTAAGCAATTGTTCGTTTTTAATATTTTCAATAGCATACGAAAGCGATTTTTTAGGTTTACTTATGCCCAAAGCGGTAACTACCACTTCGTCCAGAGCAACACCTTGGTCCAGAACAACATCTATTACGGATTGACCTTTGACCAATACTTCTTTGGAGTTGAATCCGATATATGAAAAAACCAGATAATCTCCATCCTTTGCTTTTAGCTGATAATTTCCGTCCAAATCGCTAATAGCACCGTTGCTTGTACCTTTGACAACGACACTTGCACCGATCAAAGGCTCTCCTTCATTTGATTTGATAGTTCCTTTGATAGTTCGTTGTCCAATCATTTGCAGAGCAAATCCCGATAATAAAATTATCAAAGGGATAGTAAATTTTAGCTTCATAATAATTGTTTTAGTTAATAATTAAATTAGTTTTAAAATTGTTTGTTTTTATGTGGATACTATATAATATCTGTCTATAAAGTGCTTGTTTTTTTAAAACAAAGATTTTTAATGGGATTTTAACTTTCCCCGGACAAAATGATACCTTAGTATCAGCGAGTTGAGGGAAACATAAGATCACAAAATGATTGTTTTTAAATTTTAATGATTTTATAGACATATATTAAATAATACTGAATAAAGATATCCTTTAAAAATAAAGAAGGCAAGTTAGGTAATTTCTTTAAAAATACAAAAAGATTAGTGATTTTTCACTCAAAAGCGCTATGTACGGGTCGTTATCATAAAATCTTTTTAATCATCGATATTCTTAGTAAGATTTTGTAATATTATACGTGCGGATTTCATTGATACTACATTTTCTTTTATCAATAAATAATGTTTGGGAGTTTGTTTGAAGACAAATCCTGATTTTTTATTTTGATTTACAGTGTTTAATACATAATTGAAAATGTCGGAATCATAATATGAAGATTGAGGATTAGAAATGAAAAATAATCTCATTTTGCGTGATTTTAAGGAAAATCGTTCAAATCCCAGTTTTTTACACATCCATTTTATCCTTAAACCCTCAAAAAGATTTTCTATTTGTGGAGGTAATTGTCCGAATCTGTCTTTAAGAATAGATTTGAAATTATCAATTTCTTTTTCGTCTTTTATTGCGGTTAATTGAGTATATAGATTTAGGCGTTCCTGAATATCTTTGACATAATCATCAGGAATAAGTATTTCCGCATCAACATCTATTTCAACATCTCTAACAAAGACTTTATCTTTTTTTAATTCGGATTTATATAAATCCTTGAATTCACTTTCTTTTAATTCATGCATAGCCTCTTCCAATATCTTCATATATGTTTCGTATCCGATATCGGTAATAAAACCGCTTTGTTCGCCTCCAAGTAAATTGCCTGCCCCTCTGATGTCGAGATCCCTCATTGCTATATTGAATCCACTCCCCAGTTCATTGAATTCTTCAAGTGTTTTTAGCCTTTTTCTGGCTTCGGAAGTTAATACTGAAAATGGAGGAGCCAATAAATAACAAAAAGCTTTTTTGTTGGATCTTCCTACTCTTCCTCTGAGTTGATGTAAATCACTCAGCCCGAACTGATGGGCATTATTGATAAACATTGTATTTGCATTGGGTATATCCAATCCTGTCTCTATGATATTTGTGCTTACCAAAACATCATATTTCCCATCAACAAAATCTAATAATGTTTTTTCCAAATCTTTGCTTTCCATTTGGCCGTGCGCCATTGCTATTCGTGCATCCGGAACCCATCTTCTGATTATTGCAGTAATTTCAGGTAGATTTTTTACTCTGTTATGGATAAAAAATACTTGTCCTCCTCTTGCCAACTCATAGTTGATGGCATTTATTATCAAATCTTCATTAAATATATTTCTTTCGGTATGTATAGCTTGGCGATTGGGTGGAGGAGTGTTGATAATGGACAAATCCCTTGATCCCATAAGTGAAAATTGTAGAGTTCTGGGAATAGGAGTAGCGGTCAGAGTTAAAGTATCAACATTGATTTTGAGCTTTCTCAATTTTTCTTTAGCTGCAACACCAAATTTTTGTTCCTCGTCCAGTACAAGCAATCCTAAATCTTTAAAATCAATTTTATTGCTTAACAAAGCATGCGTTCCAATGATTATGTCAATTTTCCCTGTTTTAAGATCTTTATAGATTTGAGTCTTTTGCTTGTTGGTCTTAAATCTGTTTATGTAATCGATAGTAACCGGAAATTCTTTTAAGCGGTCTGAAAAAGTTTTGTAATGCTGTAATGCTAAAATGGTAGTAGGAACCAAGATCGCAACTTGCTTGCCTGATAAAACGGCTTTGAAAGCAGCTCTAACCGCTATTTCGGTTTTTCCAAATCCTACGTCTCCACATATCAGTCTATCCATAGGAATAGGTTTTTGCATATCTTCTTTAACTGCAAGAGTAGCTTTTTCCTGGTCAGGGGTATCTTCGTAAATAAAAGATGATTCCAATTCCAGTTGCATATAATCGTCGTCATTGAATTGAAATCCTTTTGATGCTTTCCTTTTTGCATACAGGGTTATCAATTCCCGTGCGATATCCTTAATTTTTCTTTTGGTTCTTGCTTTTAATTTTTTCCACCTGTCCGAGCCCAATCTGTCTATGACGGGAATAGTACCGTCTTTACCAATGTATCTTGTAACTTTATGCATTGCATTTATGCTGACATATAAGACATCATTGTTTTTGTATGTTAAACGCATGGATTCCTGACGGTGTCCATTGACTTCAATGGTCACCAAGCCCATATATTTTCCCACTCCATGGTCAATATGAGTTACAAAGTCGCCAACTTTCAATTCTTTGAGCATTTTCATACTCATGGCTTTATCACGGGAAAAACCTTTTCTCAGATTGTATTTGTGAAAGCGTTGAAATATTTGGTGATCTGTATAGCAGGCGATTTTCAATTTATTATCAACAAACCCTTCTTTTATTGATTTTGGAATAGGATGAAATGAGACTTTAGCGCTTAGATCTTCAAAAATTTGATAAAATCGCTCAATTTGTCTTGTATTGGAAGCAAAAATATAATTTTCATATCCGGATTTTGTGTTCGTTTCAAGATTCTCTATCAGCAAAGAAAAGTTTTTATTGAAAGAAACTTGAGGTCCGGATAGAAAATTATATGTCGTGGCAACTTCTTGTCCTTCTTTTTGATTGATTAGGATATTTGTAAAACCACTTATATCTTTAATAATGTCTTTAGGATATGAAAATGCTCTCTCTTTAAACAGTTTTATAACTTCTTCATCGGTGGAAATAACCGATTTTTCAAATTCCTCCAATTTATTAAAGCTTTGCAAGAGAGTGTCAAGTAAAATGGGTTTATCTTCTATCCAGATAACAGCAGAATTTGGAAGGAGACTGAAAATTGTAGTTTTATCTTTGCTTTCAAATTTGCTATTGACATTGGGTAGTAATGATATTTTTTTTAGATTTTTTATGGATAATTGTGTTGTAGGGTCAAAAAATCTGATACTTTCGACTTCATCATCAAATAATTCAATTCTATATGGCCAATCTGCAGCATAGCTAAAAATGTCAATAATACCTCCACGTATTGAAAATTGACCGGGTTCATATACATAATCCACTCTTTTGAAATCAAATTCCACAAGAATGCTAATGGCTGTTTTGATATCCATGATCTCACCAGTTTCCAATTCCAGGCGGTGTTCCTCCAGTATATCGGGTTTGATTACTTTTTCAAAAATAGCTTCCGGATATGTAATTATTACTTTTTTTTCTAGTGTTTTATTAGTTATTTTATTTATTACATTTGTCCTTTCCTGAATATTATTGTTGTCAAGTTCTTCAAAGATTGAAGGCCTTTTGAAAGAATCGGGAAAAAATAAAATATCGGAATTATTATAAATATTTTGAAGGGTATTTAATGCATAAGCTGCGTCCTCTTTTGTGTTTGCTATATAAAACTGCAATGTGCCGGAATCTGTGATTATTGCAGTTAGGACAAAAAGATGCATGTCACCGGAAAGTTTATTGAGATATATTTTTTCCGTTGTGGAACCATTTAATTTGGTCAAAATATGCTGTATTTGATTGTCGGAACGATACCGGTCAATCAAATTTTTCAAATTACTCACGGCGCAAAGGTAGAAAAAAATATGGAGCAAAAAAAATTCATAAAAATATGTCACAAAAATCACTTTTTTTCATACTATTATGTAAAGGATAGTAAAAAATCCTTGTTTTTTGCAGCATTTCACATATTAGATGCATCAAGTATATGTTAAATGCCATTATATATAAAAATGAAAATAAATACAGGATAAATACCATGAATTATTAATATGTTAAGATTCAAATAAATATACATAAAAATTTGTGT
>JALSPW010000109.1 GCA_026985735.1 Saprospiraceae bacterium | reverse complement strand
AAGACAAAGGCTACCACAAAAAATATGCAGCAGAGAGCAAGCCTATTACCCTTATCGGTATTGATTTCGATATGGAAGGAAAAAAGATCAAGGAATATTTGATGGAAGATGTTTAAAGTTTTAAGATTGTAAAGTTTAAAAACACACGAACAATCAAGCAAAATATCACAATCATAAGTCGGCTTAAAGTCATGCTAACGCATACTTTTAAATTCTACCTGCAATTATTGAAAAATGATTTATGGCGGACTATAACATACTTTTAATTAATATGAAATGGTTCAGGATAAATAATATATATTTTTTTGAATAAGCAATAAGTTAATAAAATATTAATTTTGAAATCAGTCTAATTCATAAAGGGGCTGTTGTTCTGAATTTTTTCATCGGGAAAAAGTCAATAATATATTAATTTTATTAATTTTGGGTTCACTCAAATTCACAACGGGGCGATTGTTCTGAATTTTGTTTTATAAAAAATGAAAATTATATGCAGATCTGGAAAAAAATATCCACAAAACTTAAAGAAAACAACAGGGTGATATTATTGCTTGTGGTTTCTCACAAAGGGAGTTCTCCGGGCAAACAAGGTTTTAAAATGATGGTATCTGAAGACGGGTATATATATGGTTCAATAGGCGGAGGAAGAACGGAATTTGAATTGGTGGAAGAGGCAAGAAGATTGTTTTTTAAAGATAAGATTTCTCCTTTCTTTCAAAATCAAATTCACAGGGATGATGAAGATGAAGAATCTTCGGGAATGATTTGTTCGGGAGAACAATTAGTATTATTTTATCCTGTAAAAGCGGAGCATATTGAGATTATCGAAAGTATTATCAGTAACAAATCCGGTATTTTATCCATAAAAAATAATTCTTTTAATTTAAACATACAAGATAACCTGGATACTGATTTTCATTTTCAAAAAAATGAATCCCGGTGGGAATACAAAGAAAAAATTGACAGGAAAAGCCATTTGTATATAATAGGGGGTGGACATGTTGGATTGGCAACTGCAAAACTATTTTCTATGCTTGATTTTCATATTACTATATTTGAATCCAGAACGGGAATAAATACATTTAATGAAAATAATTATGCAGATGAGAAATTTATTATAGATTATAAAGATATCTCGGATCTTATACCGGAAAGCGAAAAAACATATATATTGATATTGACTCACGGGTATAATACCGACAGAGATATATTGGGAAAATTGTTGGGCAAAAAATATGATTATATAGGTATGCTCGGAAGCAAATCCAAAGTAAAACAGACATTTAAAACGCTTCAAAAACTTGGGTATCCGGCAGAGTTGCTGGCAAAAGTAGATGCTCCAATCGGTATTCCCATAGGAAGCAAGACTCCTGAGGAAATAGCCGTAAGTATAGCTGCAAAGATAATTTCATTGAAAAATGCAAAATAACAGTTGATTCCCCGGGCTAATTTCCGGTATTAAGCCGGCAAATTTTAATTATTAATTTTGTTCATAAAACAACAATTTTATTTTTATATTATTTTTATTCTAAATAAGCTATTTATACCTGATAAAGTTTGAATATTATAAAGAGCAGGTTCAACTTTGCATTAGTTTTAATAATTAATATAATACTTTTCAGATAGAAAAAGTTAAAAAAATGAACTTTTCAGTTAAAAAGACCACTATCGGAGTAGTAGTATTATAATAAAAAGAAATATTAACGTTTGATACATTCAGACTTTTTACAATTAAAAAAATATAAAAAATAATAAAATGAAAAAAATATTTGATCCTAAAACAGTTGCAATTTTCGGTGCTACAAATAAAGTGGAGAGTGTCGGATATGCAGTTATGAACAATATGGTCGGATCGGGATTTGAAGGAGTAGTTTATCCAATCAACCCTAAACGAAAAAGTGTCTTTGGTATAAAAGCATATAAATCCTTAAAAGATACCAATGATGAAATAGATTTAGCTGTAATCGCTACTCCTGCCCGAACAGTTCCGGCAATAGTGGAGCAATGCGGAGAATACGGTGTAGGTGGAATTGTTATTATATCTGCAGGATTTCTTGAAGCGGGTGATGAAGGTAAAAAAATGGTCAAGAAAATAAAAGAACTCGGTAAAAAATATAAAATCAGAATCATCGGACCAAATTGTCTTGGCATAATAAGACCTCACAACAAATTGAATGTTAGTTTTGCCAATAAGATGGCATTACCGGGAAATATTGCAATGATTTCTCAAAGCGGGGCTTTATTAACAGCAATTCTGGATTGGTCAATCACGGAAAAAGTAGGCTTTTCCCATTTTATTTCCATAGGTTCAATGATAGATGTTGGTTTTGGTGATTTGATTGACTATTTGGATACGGATCCTAATACTTCGAGTATTATTATCTACATGGAATCTATGACCAATGCAAAAGATTTTATCAGTGCAGCAAGATCATTTTCAAGAAATAAACCTATTTTTGTACTAAAAGCGGGAAAAAGTTCACAAGGCGCTAAGGTTGCTCTTTCACATACCGGTACTTTAGCAGGAAGTGAAAAAGCCTTTGAAGCAGCATTCAAAAGAGCTGGAATCGTATCGGTTGATACTGTTGACCAATTATTCAATGGAGCTCAGGCGCTATCCAAACAACCAAGACCAAAAGGAAACAGATTAGCTGTTATTACCAATGCGGGGGGTCCTGGTGTATTGGCAACTGATTTATTGATAAAACTGGGCGGGGAATTAGCCCCTCTTTCACAAAATGCTCATGAGGAATTGGATAAAGTACTTCCTCCAATGTGGAGCCATAACAATCCTGTCGATGTATTGGGAGATGCTTCCGAAATAGAGTATGGTGCAGCATTGGAAATTTGCTTGCAAGAAAAAGATGTTGATGCCGTTTTGGTTATTCTAACACCTCAATCCATGACTGATCCGGCTTCTATCGCTAGAAAAATAGTTAAAATTTCCAAAAAATATAATAAAACGGTTTTAGCAAGCTGGATGGGAAGTGAAGATGTAAAAACAGGACATATTATTTTGGATAACGGAGATATTCCTACTTTTCTTACACCGGAGAAAGCCGTTATAACTTTTATGGATATGTATAAATATTCAAAAAACCTGAAACAATTATATGAGACTCCGGCTGAAATTCCTTCTCAATTTCAACCTGATATTGACAAAAGCAGAAAATTAATAGATTCCATTATTGCAGAAGGCCGGTATGTTCTTGATGAAACGGAAGCAAAGTCATTATTAGATTATTTTCAAATTCCGGTAACAAAAAATCAGTTGGTAACTTCCGCAGAAGAAGCGGAAAAAGTAGCCGGAGAAATAGGTTTTCCCATTGTGATGAAAATAACTTCTCCGGATATTTTACATAAAACTGATGCAGGAGGAGTCATTGTGGGAATAAATTCCAAAGAGGAAGCAAAAGAAAATTTTATAAAAATTATGGAATCTGCTAAAAACTATAAACCGGATGCTAAAATTCACGGTATAATGATTGAGCAGATGATCGACAAAAAATATGAATTAATTATTGGTGCCAAAAAAGATCCTTTATTCGGTCCTGTATTAATATTCGGAATGGGAGGAGTAGCGGTAGAAGTATTTAAAGATTTGAATATGGGTATACCTCCTTTGAATATGGCATTGGCACAAAGAATAATAGAAGGAACAAAAATCTATAAATTATTGAAGGGCTATCGTGGAATGAAAGGAGTTGATATTAAGTCAATTCAATTTTTGCTCTACAAATTTGCCTACCTGGTAATGGATTTTCCTGAAATCAAAGAAATTGATATAAATCCTTTTGCTGTCGATGAAAAGTCCGGTGTTGTACTGGATGCAAAAATAGTTCTTGATGAAGAGGCTATAAAAAACAATGTAAGACCGTATGAGCATCTTGTTATCGCCCCTTATCCGTCTCAATATATAACAAAGGACAAATTGAACAACGGCTTGGATGTGGTTATCAGACCGATAAAACCGGAAGACGAACCTCTGGAAAGAGAAATGTTTTCCAACTTCTCAAAACAAACTCAGTATTTTAGATTTTTCGGTTATATCAAAGACGTAACTCACGATATGTTGACAAGGTATACTCAAATAGATTATGAAAGAGAAATGGCTCTTATCGGAGAAATTGAAGAAAAAGGAGAGCGAAAAATGATAGGAGTTGCCAGAATCGTACATGATCATGGTAATGAATCTGCTGAATTTGCTATTGTTGTTGCCGATCCGTGGCAAGGTTTGGGATTAGGAGCCAAATTGATGGATAAAGTGATAGAAATATCTAAAAGTCACGGTATAAAAAGAATCTATGCTTCGGTTCTTAAAGCCAATGAAACAATGATAAAAATGTTTAGAGAAAGAGGCTTTGAATTTAAATCGGTTGATATGAATACTTATTATGTAGAAAAAATTTATAATTAGTGTCTGTTTACAAAGTGTTTGTTTTTTAATTTTAATGATTTTAAAGACAAACACTATGTTAAAGCTTTTTAATAATTTCTTCCTTTAAAGGTTTTAGATCTTCTTTAGCAATTTCTTTAAATTCAATATTGGGAACCGTTTTCTCAATAAGGTAGCTTTGTTTTTTATAATTGCTGCAAGGTTTGCACAATGCAAGATGCATTGCCAACTGAACTTTTTCTTTAAGACTTAATTTAAAGTGAATTTTCTTTTCAATCAGTTCCGTTGCTTTTTCACAAGAAAGCATTATTTTTTTCATCAATTTTTTCATAAAATTACTAATCTCTGTTCCATTTGGATTCAATACATTCCCTTAAACTGAGTTTTGCTCTGTGTATTATTTGCCAATAATTATTCTTACTTATATCCATCTGATTGCAAATATCAGCACCTGATTTACCAAGTAGATATTTCAGCTTAACACAAGTATTCCATTTTTCCGGCAACAATTCAAGACATTTTTTTAATATCATTTGAAAATCTTCATCATTCATCAAATCACCATCGTTATCGTGTAAATCTTGTGGCCTTTTGTCTTGTCTCCATTCTCCATTCTCATCAAAATATGTAGATAAAGAATCACTATCGGTATTATAAGGCTTTTTTACTTTTTCCCTGTAATGATCTATTATTTTAAAATTCAAAATAGAAAACAACCAGGTCTTAGGCGAACTTTTACCTTTAAATGATGATATTTTTTCAGCAGCAGCTAAAAATGTATCCTGTACCAAATCTTTTGCTATTTCAGAATCCGATACTTTGAAGTATGCCCATGAATACATATCATCCGTATATTCATTTACCCATTCTGTTAAATTTATTTCTCTCACATCTGAAAATTATCATTAAAAACTATTGAAATAAACAATGATTTTCAAAGATACAAAATTTTAACTTGATAAAACATAATTTATAATGATTTTTCATGTCTTCCAATAAAATAGGATGTTATCACAATTTTACCGGAAACAAAATTAAATTTAAAATGCACAAAAAACAATACATATCTGTCAGTAATAAATCAACTTTTAGTTTACAAACTATTCAATCCTACACTTTGTATTGTCAACACTGTTTATTTGTCGAAAAAAGATAAAATACTTACAATTTATTTGAAGTCAATTTATAAAGTTCTTAAATTTTAATGATTTTATGTACAGACACTATTTAAGCCTTGCTACTATTATGCCGTTCTTTATCTTTATTCCCATAAGATAATCCTGCAGTGTTTTTTCCGATATTATTACTTTCTTATGTACGGACGAGGCATGAAATAAATGCAATCTACCATTAACAAAATATGCAAAACCTACATGGGCAATATCAAGTCCTTCTATAGTTGTTGTTATTGCAATTATATCACCGTTATTTATATATTTTTCATATTCGTAAATTTGATTTTCAGGTATAAACTTAAAATTTAATGGAGAAATATTTTTTTCTATGTCGGCTATTTGTTTAACAAATGTATCATTTTTCAATTGAGGATAATACTGTGGATGAGTTGACATAAAATTCAATGTCTTATTATAATCATCTTTTGCAAAAGAATTGCTGACAATGGAAATAAGCTGTTTTTTTTCATTATCCAATAACCAATCCGAAAAATAATGCAATCTCGAAGGATATTTGTCAATCATCCCGTCTCGATACCGGAATTTTATCAACATTTGACAGAAATCATCAAAACTTGTTGTGTTGTTTTTGATACACTTTGCGAGAGTTACTACATTCTCAACAAAAGTAGTGCAATCCAATTCACGTAAATTTATCACAAGATGTTCCTCTCCTTCTTTTTCCAGTGTATGTGCCACATAAGGAGTCCCCAAAAAATACCGGGCTATACTAATCTCGATTTCAGGAAGTGTTTTATATTTGAGTGCTTTGCTTTGCGCATATTCCATGATTTTATTGAAAATCACAATATCCGCACTATCGGCTTCATAGTTTTCCTCTTTTGGAGATTCATCTTGATTCAATGTTTTTATTTCATTTTTGCACGATACAATTACGCTGACAAATAAGAACAAATAAATAATTATTTTCATCTTTTCAAATTTTTATGTTTTTTATAATCTTTTTTCAATATTGCCATAAGATGAAAATCGTGATATTCCCCGTTTCCATACATAGCTTCACGCAATAGTCCTTCTATGATAAATCCATTTCTTTTGTATGCTTTTATTCCGGCTATATTTTTTGTTGCAACATGCAATTGGACTCGATGTAAATTGAGTGTACCAAATGCATAATCCAGCATTAAACCGACAATTTCCGTACCAAGGCCCTTTCCTCTATACTCTTTGTCAGCAATTCCGATATAAAAAGTTGCCATTCTTCCCACCCAGTCAATATGGAAAAAAGCCGTTTGACCGATAGCTGCACCGGATTTTTTATCACAAACAATAAGAACAATCGAATTCGGATTATCGATTTGCTTTTGAATTTTATCAAATTGTTGTTGAGGGCTTGTAGGCATAGCATAAAATAATGTAATTCTGGATTCCGGATGATTTTCTATTTTAGCCAATACCCGTTCGTCACCAGGCTCAAATGCCCTGAGAAACACTCTTTCTCCTTCCAAAAATATGTTTGGTGAGTTCATTTACTTTAATTTTCTTTTGCAAACATACGAGGATAATAACAATACTAAAAACAAATAGGAAAAAATAACTTTATATCAAGAATCAAAAATAACAAGATTGATAATATGATAAAAGTTAATAATTTTATAAAATATATCGTTTTACCAATCAAATTAATATTTTATTCGTCTAGTATTAGGTTTGATATGTTTTATTTATACCGACTATGTCTGTATATAGTATTTGTCCATAAAGCCAAAAGCCTGAACTATAATATTCGAGTTTGAATCTTACGTTGTATTTGAAGTTATGGATTTGACTTTTGCTAATAACTGTTTTAAACATAAACATAACGAAAAAATCAAACATTAAAAACAGACAATATTTATTAAATATTAAAAAATAAGCATGGAAAAAGTATTAATTTTATTAGCGATTACTTTATCAATAGTTGCTTGTAATAAAAACAATTTATAACACGACATTGCTTTAGCACCGCAATGGATAGCAGGAATAATGGCAAAAGCACTGTAAATGGCAGCACAAGAATTTTATAAATTAAGCAATGAGAAAAAAATAAAATTTTAATTGTAAGGTTTTATATTTTTTTTCGACTAATACAAAGTTAAATTATTATTAAAATATACTATTCAACCGGAATTAAAGTAAGAGACAATAACTCCGGATGAAAAGTTGAATTAAAAAATTTGTATTATGAAAAATTTTTATGTATTTTTATTCTCTCTTGTTGTAATAGCATCGGTTGTAAGTGTGCAATCATGTACCAAAGACAAAGAACCCACTGAGTTTATTGCTGATGACAATACATTTGCCAATTATGAATCATGGAGCCTGGATGTTGAAAGACAAGGTATTGACCCTTCACTTGGAGCTGCTCATGGTGGCAATGATTCCACGACTATCAGAAAAATATATTTTAAAGATGGTGTTTCCAGATCCGGAGATGAATATCCTGTAGGAGCAACAATTCTTAAATATTCATATAACTCAAATGGTTCGGTGAACGTGAGAACAGGAATGGTAAAAAGAGGAAATAATTTTGATCCCGATCATAATAATTGGGAATATTTTGTAATAACTCCGGATGGAAAAATTGCGAAAAATGCAGATGGAAAAGTGTTAAGAGGTTCAAATCTTTTAAACGGAGCTTGTGTTTCTTGTCATAGCGGGGCATCTTCTAAAGATTATATTTTTACAAAATAATTGTTTTTAACTCAATAATTTTCAGCAAAAGCATCTGGAATTACAATATTCCAGATGCTTTTTAGTTTTCATAAAAAACAATTAGTTTCTATGACATTAAAATCAACTTTAGTATTTTTCTTTATTTTCATTTTCACATTAAACAATGTATTAGCTCAGGAATATAATTTTTTAGACTCATTAAAAAGATGTAAACATAAAAAAATTGAAATTGAAAACATGCGTGATATGATGAAACGAATGGACCAATGTTATTTGGGAATGAAATTACCGGATTTTAAGGTTACATCAATATCGGGAGACACTCTGAATACAAAATTGATGAGGGGAAAAATAATAATTATAAATATATGGGCATTATGGTGCCAACCTTGTATTGCGGAATTGCCGGGTTTGAATGATATTGTAAAAAAATATAAAGATAAAAATGTTGAATTTATCGCTTTAACCCGTGAAAATAAAGAATCTATTAATAAATTTTTAAATCAAAATAATAGATTTTTATTTAATATTGTTCCTGATGCCAAAAAAATATATTACAGAAAATTAGATAGTTTTGGGTTTCCACGAACTATTATTATCGACAAAAAAGGTATTATCAGAAAAGTGTTCTCAGGAGGAATAAACAGTCATAAAGCTCCTGAATTGATAAAAGAAAATATCATACCTGAAATTGAAAAATTATTGAAAGAAGATTGATAAACATAGTACAGACACTAACTATTTCTCTTTATACCATTTCACTGTTCTGTACATAGCTTCATCAATATTGATTTTAGGCCGGTAATCAAAATATTTATTCAATTTACCAATACTGAAATGATAATTCTTGCCACCGTTATTTATACGATATGGAGTGAGAAACGGTTCTGATTTTATTCCCAGCAGTCTATGTATTCCATAATACAATTTCGCAACCGGCATAGCAACATAATATGGTATTGATGCATTTGGTAATTTTATTTCCAAAGCATTTGCCAATTTTGTATTAAATGTATGCCAGTCGATATCCAAACCATCTGTTGCTATAAACGCCTCTCCATTTGCTTTATCATCATCGCCCACCAAAGTTATTATATCAATAAGATTTTCAATAAAAACAGGACAAGTCTTACTTTTCCCTTTATTAACCTCCATAAACTTACCTTTTAGCATTGCATCGATGTATTTGGATATAAAAGTCCTGTCATTTATACCGAATACATTTCCGGGTCTAACCGCAGTAACCGGCATTCCCGTTTCTTCACTATATTCCCAAAGCCATTTTTCCGCAAGATATTTGGTTTTAGAATAAGGAATCAGATTTTTACTTACAGGAGATTCTTCCGTCATATTGATATTACCGAATCCATGAAAGGCGACCGTACTAATGTAAATAAATTTTTTTATTTTATTTTTATATGCAACACGCGCAATATTTTGTGTGCCATGAAAATTTACGTTCTCAAATTTTTTATAAGGACCCCAATCCGCAGCCAGACCGGCAACATGATAAACTTTATCCATACCTTCAACGGCTTTTTCAAGACTTTCCGTATCATTGATATCTCCATAAACAATAGTGGTATCTATTCCTTTTATAAATCTCAAATCCGAGGATTTTCTAACCATACTTTTAACAGTATTTCCACTATCAACAAGTCTTTTTACAAGATTGCTACCTATAAATCCATTTGCTCCGGTCACCAATATTTTTTCCATTTTTCCCGTTTTTACCCGTAAATAATAAACAAATCCGTTAATACTCCGATAGCTGCATGCAATATAACAACATACCAAATGGATTTTGTTCGCAAAGCTATGATACCAAGAATAATTCCGGCAATAATAGACCCGATTATTTCACCTTCGGGTTTATCAATATGTACAAGACATGAAGATATGGTTTGTATCAAAATAGCATTAACCGCGCCAAATCTATCCTTTAATCCAAATAAAATAAATCCTCTGAAAAAAAACTCCCAAGCAATATAATAAAAAACCACATAAGCCATTTCGTAAATTAAAAGATTGGATTGATTCTGCAATAAGCTTTTAGCAAGTGGATATTCTGTTTGCAATTCAGGCATTTTAGCACCAAAATATATAGCGGGAAGAATCACCAATGGAATCAGAAGGAATGATTTTATTCCGGTTTTAACATCTCCGACACCAAGACCGAAATTAATTAGTTTTTCTTTCATTGCCAACTTAATATACAAAAGCGGAATGATAAAAGTAAGAATAAAAAATATAATAAACTGATTTATTCTAATGACCTGATCTCCTGGTAGACTAAAATTTATAAAAGGTTTAAAAGTTCCCGGATATGCATGATACCTATACAAAGTCAGCAATACCGGAGCACTTAAAAGTATAATATAATAATGAATATCTTTTTTGTTATAGTCCAATTTAAAATCTTTCGGCATAATATTTTAATCTTAATCTGAATAATAAGGAGTAAAATATTTTGGATATAGTCTGTTATAAAATTTTTCCACCAAAAAATAACAAATAAAGGTCCACAATACCCCTCCAATAATATCTATAAAATAATGATATCGACAATAAATCAAAGATATAAAAATTCCAGTAACTATTGGCAAAAATAAATAAAACCATCTTTTATTATATTTTGCAATAGACATCAAAACAGATAGTGATACCGCAGCATGCAAACTGGGAAAAGCATCAAATTTATTGTGTTCAAGTTTTGAAATCGTATCTCTTATTATATCCGTAAACAATATGCCTTTTAAAGGAACTGTTTGCAATGCCTCCAAAGGTGGATAAAACCTTGGTCCTAAGGCAGGAAATACATAATATAAAAGATATGAACCGTAAAAAGTCATCAATAGAAACAAAACCGTTTTATCCAATTCGCGATACATTTTTTTTCTATACAAATAAATTACTATAATAAATGGCATGAAGAAATAAAACAAATACAGATAATACATCAATTCCGTAAGATAGGGATTTAAGATTTTTTCAATCGCCACCGTAGGATTAAATCCCAATAATTTAAAATCAATATTGGCAAGAAATTCATCATACACATTAGGGTTAATGTACGGAAGTGAAATATGAATGCTATCAAAAACAAAAATTAAAAATAAAGCAGGGTACAGAAGATGAAGAAGTTTCACTAAATTATTACTATTTTTTGTTTTTCTGTATTTGATTATGAAAATTTCAAAAACCATCAAAAAACTTAACAGAATAAAACCGTAAATTTTTTGTTCAATTTCCCTAAAAGCAAATAAATAAAAAAAGACCATAAAGAGCCAATAGATGAAATTCACTATATCAACTGCACTAAGCCGGTAATTTTTGTTCATATTTTATATAATATACGATTAAAGACTCAAATATCTTTTCTGTAGATACGATAGGTTTTATATTTTTCGCCATTAAGTTTTTCAGCAGCCATATTCATCATTTCATTGTTTTCCAATATCCACGAAGCTTCGCCACCGATGATATTATTTTTCTTTGCAGATTCTATTATTCTTGCGAAAAAAACTGCTTCGATTCCCATTTTTCTGTATCCTTCAATAACTCCGAGTGTAATTATTCTAACGTATTTGGTTTTGTTTTTCTTCATCAAAAGCTTAAAAATATTAAAAGGAAACAGTTTTCCTTTTTTGAAATTGATTGTTATTTCATTGATATTTGGAATAGTAAGAGCAAAACCGATAAATTTTCCTTCATGTTCTGCAACAAGAGCATATTGAGGATTTACAATCATTTTCAATCCTTCGGCAAGAAATTCAAATTCTTTATCGGTGGCAGGGACAAAACCCCAGTTTTTTTCCCAGGCCTTATTATACACTTCTTTTATTTTTGCAACTTCATTTTTAAAGTCCTTCATATTAATTTGCCTGATAGTAATGCCTTTTTGTTCCAGTCTTTTTTGAATTAAATCAGCCAATTTTACAGATTTTTCCGATACGTTTTTAGCATAAATCATATAAGCAAAAAGATCCATATCCTTTTTAAACCCGTATTTTTCTATTAATTCTTTATAATATGGTTTGTTATAGGTCATTTCCGTAATGGGGGGCATATCAAATCCTTCAATTAACAATCCGGCTGTATCATTTGTTGAAAAATTAACCGGTCCGATCATTGCTTCAAAATTATGATTTTGATGCCATTTCTTTACTGTATCAAACATAGCTTTGGCTACTTCATAGTCATTGATAACATCAAAAAATCCCCAAAAGCCTACATTGCTATTATGGTATTTATTGTAATTATTATTCCTTATAGCAGAAATCCTTCCGGCTAATTCTCCATCTTTATACGCAAGATAATTTTGAACTGAAGAATGTTCGAAAAAAGGATTTTTCTTTTTAGAAAACAATTCTTTAGCAGCCATATCCAACATTGGTACGTAATTGGGATCATCTTTGTATAGATCATGTGGAAAATTTATAAATATTTTTAATTCTTTTTTTGTTTCTACTTTTTTTATATCTATACTCATGGCTTAAATTTATTATTGTTAAAAAATATTATCTATTAAATAATTCCAATTTGTTTTGATATTTTGACTATTTTGTCAATTCCTTCATCTATTTGATCAATGGAATGAGTTGCCATCAATGAAAATCTTATAAGTTCGTCACCTGGAGGAACAGCAGGTGAAATAACCGGATTGATAAAAACGCCTTCATCCAAAAGAGTTCTGGTCAGCATAAATGTTTTTAAATCATTACCTACAAAAATAGGAATAATCGGAGTTTCTGATTTACCGGTATTGAAACCAGCACTAATTAATCTTTCTTTAGCATGACGGGTGTTTTCCCACAATTTTTCCTGTCTTTCCGGTTCATTTTGCATTATATCAATAGCCGCAATTACACTCGCTGCATTTGAAGGAGCTATACTGGCACTAAAAACCAGTGATCTGGCATAATGCTTCAAATAATTAATAGTATCAAAATCCGTAGCTATAAAACCACCGATAGATGCCAGGGATTTTGAAAATGTTCCCATTATTAAATCAACTTCATTATTGAGTCCAAAATGATTAACGGTTCCTTTTCCTCTTTCTCCCAAGACCCCAAGTCCATGGGCATCATCAACCATAACATTAGCATTGTATTTTTTTGCCAATTCAACTATTTCAGGTAATTTTGCTATATCCCCTTCCATACTGAATACCCCGTCCATTATCAATAATTTTATTTCACTATCCGGCAAAGAGCTTAATACTTTTTCTAATGAATCCATATCATTGTGCTTGTATTTTTTCATTTTTGCAAATGACAATCTGGAACCATCGTAAATGCATGCATGATCAAGTTCGTCTAATATCACAAAATCATGTCTGCCGGGTAAAGCTGATATAACACCCAAATTTACCTGATAACCGGTACTAAAAACCAAAGCTGCATCTTTATTTACAAAATTTGCAATTTTTTCTTCCAATTCAATATGAATATCCAAAGTCCCGTTTAAAAAACGTGATCCCGCACAACCGGATCCGTATTTGTCTATTGCTTTTTTTGACGCTTCTTTTAATTTCGGATGATTTGTTAAACCCAGATAGCTGTTTGACCCAAACATTAATACATCTTTACCATTTATTTTGACAACAGTATCTTGTTCTGATTCTATAACTCTAAAATACGGATATAACCCTTGCTTTTGTATTTTTTGAGGCAAATCAAAAGCTTTCATTTTTTCTTTTAACATACAATATTAACTTTTATGTCAGATAAAAAACTAGTGCAAAATCAATTTAGTAATTCACAAATGTAATATTTTAGAACAAAAAAATATAATATTTCATTGCACTTTTACGAAATGACCGCTTAATAATCACCTATAATTTTCACTATAAGCAATCTCTTAAAACAAAAACATAATGTATTTACAAGTAGTGAAAACCCATTTAAACAAGTTTGATTAAAATAATGACAATAATCAACAAACACAATTGACTCTTAAGGCATTACGACTTCTATCATATAT
>JALSPW010000108.1 GCA_026985735.1 Saprospiraceae bacterium | reverse complement strand
ATTAGTAAGTACCGGAAAAGGTAGAACCACTTGTAGTTATTTTTTACCGGGCGACAGTTTGATTCTCTATGCTTCTACTCATGAAGGAGGAGATAACTGCCCTCCTGAGCCTAAAAAAACTCAAGGATATGTCTGGGGTATATTTCCTAGTTATGATATTTATGTTGCGGATTTAAATGGTAATATCAGAAAAAAGCTAACGGATTCTCCCGGATATGACGCAGAAGCCACAGTTTCTCCTCTTGGGGATAAAATAGTTTATACATCAACAAGATCAGGAGATATAGAACTATGGACAATGAATATAGACGGTTCTGATAAAAAACAAGTCACCCATGAACTAGGATATGATGGTGGTGCTTTCTTTTCTCCTGACGGAACAAAACTAATCTTTAGATCATCAAGACCTAAAACACCTGAAGAAATCAAAAAATACAAAGACCTTTTAGCCAGAAACCTTGTTGAACCAACAGATATGGAATTGTTTATTTGCAATGTAGATGGAAGTGATTTAAGACAAATAACTCATTTGGGAAATGCCAATTGGTCTCCTTATTTTCTCCCTTCAGGAAAAAAAGTATTGTTCTCTTCCAATCACAAATCTAAAAAAGGATTCCCATTCAATTTATTTATGATAAATATTGACGGAACAGGATTAGAACAAGTCACTTTCGGTCATGTGTTTGAATCTTTCCCCGTTTTTTCTCCTGACGGCAAATATTTGGTATTTGCCTCAAACAGAAATAACGGTGGTACAAGGGACACTAATTTATTTTTAGCTGAATGGGTTGATTAAATAGAAATAATGTTTTGTGCAAGCATTGGTCTAAAAGATTTCAAAACTACTATAAAAACCATTTCCAACTATGAAATGGCGGAAATAAGATTGGATATTTGTGAATTTGATAGAAGACAAGTTAAAGAAATATTCAAATCACATAATAATCTTATTGCTACATTCAGAAGAAACGATCAAACAAATAATAAATATAGGGAGAGTATTTTAAAAACAGCTATTGCCTATGGTGCCAAATGGCTGGATTTGGATCTGGAATCGAATGATCAGGAATTTATTGAAGAAATGTCGGATTTTTCAAAGAATTACGGAACCAAGCTAATAATTTCTATTCATAATTATAATGAAACACCTGCTTTCTCAACAATAGAACAATTTATAACAAGTGCAAAAAAATACAATCCTGAACTTATAAAGACAGTCTTTTTCAGCAATTCGCAAAAAGATAATACAACTGTACTAAAACTTTATGATAAATATAAAAATATCATTGCTTTTAATATGGGTGAAATAGGTAAAATAACCCGTATCAAATCGTTGGAATTGGGTGCACCTTTTATTTATGTGGCCATTGACAAAAATACTACAGCTCCTGGACAGTTGACTTTGGAAGAAATAAAAAAATATCCAAAACCATTATAAAACAATTATTATTGTCTATAAGATTTTGGATATTTTTACAATACAATCAAATCAGGTCATACAACCTATAATTGATTAAGATGCATTATTTTCTATGTATTTAATAGCTTCTCCTACTGTCTGAATATTTTCAGCTTGATCATCCGGAATAGAAATACCAAATTCATTTTCAAATTCCATAATTAATTCTACAGTATCTAATGAATCAGCTCCAAGATCATTAGTGAAGCTGGCATCTATAGTTACTTCCGATTCGTCAACACCTAACTTGTCAACGATAATTTCTTTTACTTTCTCTGCAATTTGTGACATAATTTATTGATTTTTTAAATGAGTGTGCAAAATAAATAATTAGATTCCTTAAATTCAAATTATTCTTACTTTTTTTTTAAATATACCCGCTTTTTTTTGTTAAAACGGCCATTTTATTATAAAATTAACTATTCTCAAGAATAATATTACACTATATTTAATGACTGTCTTTAAAGCCATTAATAATCAAAAATTTAAGTACTTTATAGAAAGAATAATAAATATACTATTATTTACTACTCTAGCATAACGCTTTTGAGTTTAAAAAATACTGTTTTTTACTAAAAGAAACAAAAATTTTAAAGGAATTATGAAGTTATTTCAAAAAAAATTGCTAAACTTTGGTGTAATAATAAGATTTTTCAGTCAAAATGATTCTACCTGAGTTGTTACTATTATTAAAGGATAAAATATTTTTGTAATATTGCAACATAAAAATAAAGTAACAACTCAATTGGATAATAAATCGGAATATATAAAATTTTGTCAAAACAATAACGATATACCGCTTTTTCATCAAGCGTTCTGGTGGGAAATTATGACTTCCGGTAAATGGAATGTTGCTATTTCAAAAGATAAAAACAATAATATCAAAGCCGTTCTTCCTTACCATATCAAAAAAAAGGCGGGTTTTAAATTTGTTCTCCAACCACAGTTAACTCCTTATGGAGGAATTTTATATTTTTACCCTCCTGATCTGAAAAAACAAATATCTATTTATTCTTTTCAAAACAAACATGCTGAAAATATAATCAAACAAATACCGGAAAATACATTATTTCAACATATGAAATTTTCGCCCTTAATTGAGAATTGGTACCCTTTTTTTAAAAATAATTATGAACAAACAACCAGATATACTTATTTATTAAGAGATATAAAAAACCATGATAGGATTTTCAACGGTTTTAGCAACACTTTAAAAAGACAAATCAGAGAAGCAAGTAAAAAATTTGATATTACAGAAGAAGAGAATGTATGTTTGGTATTTTCTTTAATGAAAAATTCTCTTAAACGACAAAACATCAACTTCAATCCCGATAAAACTCAAATCAAAAAATTAGATACCAAATTAGCTAAAAATAATCAAAGAAAAATATTTTTTGCCCGGGACAAATCAGGAAAACCGGTATCGGGTCTGTATCTCGTTTGGGATTCAAATTCCGCATATTTACTAGGTTTAGGTTCCGATTATAATACAAATATTGATAACAGCACCAAACTTTTGATTTGGGAAAGTATTAAATATGCATCAAAACATGTTGATATTTATGATTTTGAAGGTAGTATGATAGAAGGTGTCGAAAGACTATATAAAAATTTTGGTGGTAAAAAAATTCCATATTTTGAAATAAAAAAATATAAAAATCGCTTTATAAAAGCTGCTTTTAGTTTGTTAAAAAGATAAAAATGAGATTTAGAGATATCCCCGGACATGAATCAGTAAAAAACGAATTGTTATCTTTATATGAAAATGACAGAATTCCTCACGCTTTGCTTTTTAGTGGCCCTCAGGGAAACGGAAAACTTGCTTTAGCAATAGCTTTTGCATCATTTTTGCAATGCAAAGGAGATAAAAAAGACGACAAATGCGGAAAATGCCTTGCATGCAATAAAACAAATAAATATATACATCCTGATATAAATTTCACCTTCCCCACTTATGGAAAATCGGGTCAAAAGTATATAACAAGCAAAATGAAAATAACAGAATGGAGAGAGAGACTTTCAGGTGGACTCGATTTTAGTCTTGAAGATTGGAATAATTATGCAGGTTTTGAAGGGAAACAATCCACAATATATAAAGATTCAATCACAGATTTATTGGATTATTTCAGATTAAAAAGATTTGAAGGCAATAAAAAAATAGCGATTATCTGGCAAGCGGAATTACTTGGACACGAAGGAAACAAAATATTAAAATTGATTGAAGAACCACCACCTAATTCCAT
>JALSPW010000107.1 GCA_026985735.1 Saprospiraceae bacterium | reverse complement strand
ACTTATTTCTATGAAGGTGATTCTTTAAATGGAAGATATAAAGTTGTAGTAACAGATTCCTTAAATAATTCTCATACGCTATTTGATATTACTGATTTCACTCATCATCCTGATGACTCAACTCCTGATGGAGTTACTAATTTTAATCCTATGAAATTGTACACTTCAGGCGTCTTAATAGCCGGAATGCAACAAAATAATGCTGAGTTATCTGTTTATTGGGATGATTTTGAAATATGGACTAATTCGAATATTCTAAATACAAAAGACAATGAATTTTCAAACCTGAAAATATATCCCAATCCTGTTAAAAACATGTTGTATTTTGAAGATTTTCAGGAAATCAATAAAATATATATTTATAATCTTGCAGGAAAAGTATTTAAACGTTATTACAATATAAATAATGGAGCAATAAATGTATCTGAACTTCCTGAAGGTTTATATATTTTGACAGTTATATATACTAAAGGTGAAATAAAAAGTGCTAAAATCATAAAAGAATAATACCCTGCAATAAAAAATATACTGCATACCGCAATTAGTCATAAAACTGTCTTCCGGTAGGCTGGTATGAAAGATAACAAATAAAACTAACATTGTTGTGATCTGAAAAACTACCATTTCAATCTCGGTGAGAAGGAATATGGTATCCGGCATTAATCTCTCATAATTTTATCAGCCCTCCCGATTCTGATGAATCGGTTTATTCACTATGTAGTGTCTGTCTATAAAGTGCTTGATTTTTGAAAAATAAAGATTTTTGATGAGATTTTTATCTTTTTGAGAATTAGTGATGCCTTAGCATCAGTAATTTGAATAAAGTGAAAATATCGCAAAAAGATTATTTTTCAATTTTAATGACTTTGTGGACAGACACTATATAGTGTCAAATCAAATGTGTTTTAGCCATACCAAGTCTTATTCTTTATTCATATATCTTCGTTAAAAATTTTAACCGTAGCTATGGCTACGCTGAAAATTTTATATCTCGCTCTATGTATAAATTATTTCGACTTTTATGACACAACACACTTGATTTTACACTGTGAGATTTACTTACTCGATTATCTACGAGACCGTTCAGTCATTTTTCAAGAAAAAAAGTTAAAATGCTTTTAGTAAAATAATTTTTATTAATTTTGAGGTTACCTTTATTCCCAACGGGTCATTTGGTCTGAAATTATGAATATTTTTATTAAATTAGTATTATAAATAATATAAAAATATATAAAATGAAATTTATTACCCTTTTATCTGCTCTTTTTATTGCATTTTCTTTATCTGCACAAGTAGTTTCTTCAAACCCTACATTTCCTAAAATCAATGACAAGGTGACCATAACTTTTGATGCTTCCAAAGGTACGGCAGGCCTGAAGGATTGCAATTGCGATATATATCTTCACACAGGAGTCATAACTTCGGAAAGTACTTCCGGCAGCGACTGGAAACATGTGGTAACTTCCTGGGGAGTTGCAAATCAGGCATGGAAAATGACAAAAGTTCAAGGACAAGCCAATTTGTATATATTTACTATCAGTCCGGATATAAAAACATATTATGGTATTAATACCGGTGAAACTGTCAAAAAAATGGCTTTTGTTTTTCGTAATGCCGATGGTAGTAAAGAAGGTAAGGCTGACGGTGGAAAAGATATCTTTATTGATGTTTATCCGGATGATGCCGGTCTGATTGTAACGTTAAATTCCCCTTCTCAATCTGAAATTATCGTTGGAAAAAATGATACTATTCCCATAAAAGTAACGGCTTCTGAACGGGTGTATTTTGATATATATGAAGATAATTTGCCTGTTTATCACAATTTGGGAGAAAAATTGGATTATAATTTAATTGCAGGGGAAACCGGAACTCATTTTGTGGAAATTAAAGCCAATACGACTTCTAAATCAAAAATTGTATCGTTCCATTATACTGTACCGGATACCAATCTGATTAAGGATTTGCCTGCTGGTATTGAAGACGGTATAACAATTATAGATTCCAATACCGTTGTTTTTACATTGTTTGCTCCCGGAAAAAAACATGTTTTTCTTACAGGTGATTTTAATGACTGGAAAATAAATGCAGAATATCAATTGGCAAATACTCCTGATGGAAATAGATGGTGGATTGAAATATCTGGATTGGAAACAGGAAAACAATACGCTTTTCAATATCTCGTTGACGGAAGTATTAAAATAGGTGACCCTTATAGTGAAATTGTTTTGGACCCTTGGAATGACAAATATATTCCGAACAATGTTTTTCCCGGTTTAAAACCATACCCCAATGATAAAACAAGTGGTATTGTTTCCGTTTTTTCTACGGAGAAAGAGAATTTTGATTGGGAAAATGATGATTTTGAAAAACCTGCTAAAGAAAAATTGATAATTTATGAAATATTGATGAGAGATTTTCTTAAAGATCATAGTTTCGGATCTCTAACGGACACATTGGACTATCTGGAAAGACTAGGTATCAATGCTATTGAATTGATGCCTGTCAATGAATTTGAAGGTAATAATAGTTGGGGTTACAATCCATCCTATCATTATGCATTGGACAAATATTACGGTAATCCGGAATCTTTTAAAAGATTCGTTGACGAAGCTCATTCAAGGAATATTGCTGTTATTCTTGATGTGGTATATAATCATGCATTTAGTCAATGCCCTTTGGTGCAACTTTACTGGGATGATACAAATTTCAGGCCTTCACAGGATAGTCCGTGGTTCAATCAGGTGCCAAAGCATCCTTTTAATGTCGGATATGATTTCAATCATGAGTCTAATGCTACAAAATATTATGTCAAAAGAGGATTGAAACATTGGATGGACGAATATCATATAGATGGCTTCAGATTTGATCTGAGCAAAGGATTTACACAAAAACAAAGTTATAATAATACCCAAATGTCTGCTTATGACGGTTCCAGAATTGCTATACTTAAAGATTATGCCGATTATATTTGGAGTTTTGATAGTACGGAATATGTTATTTTAGAGCATTTTGCAGTCAATAGTGAAGAAAAAGCCCTTTCAGCTTACGGGATGATGTTGTGGGGCAATATGAATCATGATTACAATGAAGCAAGTATGGGCTATTCTTCAAATCTTTCCTATGTAATAGCAAAACACAGAGGTTGGAGTACTTCAAATCTGGTTGGATATATGGAGAGTCATGATGAAGAACGACTTATGTATAAAAACTTAAAATACGGAAATTCAAATGGAGACTACTCCGTAAAAAATATAGATACCGCCTTGGATAGAATGGAACTTAACGGAGTATTTTTCTTTACACTTCCCGGGCCTAAAATGATATGGGAATTTGGTGAATTGGGCTATGATTATTCAATAAACAGATGTGAAGACGGCACTATAAGTGATGATTGCAGACTTTCTCCCAAACCTGTGCGCTGGGATTATCAGGATATGCAAAACCGTAAAGATTTGTTTAATATATGGAGCAAATTGATATATCTGAAAAAAAATTATGATGTTTTTAATACTGCGGATTTTACATATGATCTCGGCTCCTATCAAAAATCAATTCATTTGAATAATCCGGATATGAATATTACTATTATTGGAAATTTTGATATAAAAAATTCGGTAATTAATCCGGCTTTTCAACATAAAGGCTGGTGGTATGATTATTTTGAAAATGATAGTCTTAATATTGTAAATACTACGGATATGATAACTCTTAAACCGGGAGAATATCATCTATAT
>JALSPW010000106.1 GCA_026985735.1 Saprospiraceae bacterium | reverse complement strand
TTATAAAAAAGA
The DNA here is from genome assembly GCA_026985735.1 of Saprospiraceae bacterium. Lineage (GTDB taxonomy): Bacteria > Bacteroidota > Bacteroidia > Chitinophagales > Saprospiraceae > JADJGA01. The sequence goes on along the minus strand of JALSPW010000106.1, from coordinate 14,415 downwards.
TTTTTCTTTCGGTACTTTTTATTATGATAGTATCTTTGATTTCTCAGCTTCATGCTCAAGATATAAGGATACAGGATAAAAAAAATATTGAAACGGTTAATATAGATTCATTGAATTTGAATGATGATTCTTTAGATGTGAATTTGAAATTTGAAGCGGGATATTTTTATTTGGATAATATTTTCAAAATAATTCCTTATCGGGATAGTATCTTAGATGATTCTTTCCCATACTTTGATCCGCTTGAAATATCAGGTAAAGACATTATTGACAAAGGTTATATTGGATCGGGAGCTATGATTGCGGGTGAAAATTATATAAGTCCTGGCTTTGATTTGGGCTATCATGTTTATGATTTATATGAAAAAAAAATAAAAGGATTTAAATGGTATCGAAGCAATTTACCGTTTGCTACCTTATTCTTCTCTCCCGGTTCCAATGTTAATGAATTTTGGACCAAGGCTAAATTTGCTAAGGATTTTAAAGATGTTTCAATAGATTTGGATTACTCCAGAGTCGTTAATGCCGGTAAATATACGGGGCAAAATATTAAGCATAGTAATTTGAATACAGGATTTTGGAAAAGCTCCGGTAAGAGCAGATTCAATACATTTTTTAATTTTCTTGCTAATATTCATCAGGAAGAAGACAATGGAGGAGTGAGGGATCTTTCCTATTTTCATAATGTAAATTATTCTATCAGGGAGGTGATTCCGGTTAATTTGAAAGATGCGGTCACCCGGATGCAAGATTATTCACTTATATTTCACGAATATTTTAAATTGATAAAAAAGGATGTGACTTCGGGTATAAAACCTTATTTATATGGAAAATTTACTTATTCTCAAGGCTTCTATAAATTTTATGATAAAGATGTTAGTTCCGATAGCGATTTACTGAAATATGGTGATTTGTTGGCTGATAAAATTGGTTTAAGAAATTATATTAAATACAGTAAACAAGGTGCTTCATTTGGTTTTTTCGGTGTGACAAAAGCTAATAATTATATTCATACCGGCTTGGATTATAATTTTATCAATTGTCAAATAGAACCTCTTGGAGATAGTCTTGTCAACCAATTGGATGTGTATTTTAAAGGGGAATACGGGATATTTAATAATAAATTGACATTAGATTGGAATGCCAAGTATTTTATGCTTGATTATAACAATGATTATTTACTAAAAGCCAATTTGAAATATTCAAATACTAAATTTGTGATAAATGCCGGTGCCGAAATTAAAAACGCTTTACCTTCTTTGAAATATCAAAAGCTTTGGTTGACAAGGGTTGAGATATATAACAATAGTTTTAGTAAACAGAAATCCGTCAAGTATTTTGGTGATATAAAAATTAATAAAATTGGGTTTTCCTTGCATTTGGAAAAAAGTATTCTTAATAATTATCTGTATTTTGATGAAAGCTTGTATCCTAAACAATCGGATGTTCAAGTTAATTTATATAAATTGCATTTGAAAGAAAAAATAAAATTTTCAATTTTCAATCTTGATTTACAAGCCAATATTTACCATCCGGATTCTGATGTGATACCATTACCTAAATATACTTTGAAGAGCAAATTTTTTATTTCTCCATATCTTTACGACAGGCATTTGTATATCAAAACAGGTTTTGAATTCAATTATTGGGACAAGTATTACAATTACGGATACAATCCGGCAATTGCAAGTTTTTACACTCAAAATAATATATTTTTTGATAATTTTATGCGCTTGGATTATTTTTTTAGTGCAAAAGTCAAGAGTTTTTTATTTTTTATCAGATTCAATAATATTTTATTTCCCCTTGATGATAATGTACAGTTTAAAGTGATAGATTATCCTCAAAGTGACTTATTTTATAGACTGGGCGTAAAATGGACATTACTTAATTAGTGTTTGTCTATAAAGCGCTTGAATTTTTAAAAACAAACTATTAAATATTTTTGTCTTATATAAATGAAAAATATAATGGAAGAGAAGAAACAAATAGCCCGGATGATGTTGGATTTTATGCACCGCACAATTATGCATTATGCATTTTGGTATTCGGAAGCGGAACATCAATTCGGAAGAGAAAAAGCTTTTGAAATACTTGATTCTGCCTGGCATAGATCTTATGCGGTACAGATGAAAAGATTTAGCAAGCTTCTGGATTTTGAGATGGAAGATAATATCCCCAAGCCTCTTTTGGATTTACCGGTTGAAAAACTTGAGGAGATGCGCAAGGCTGTTGCGGTAAATTGGCTTGCTAATGACGGAGTTTGGTTTCAGGCTATAGAATTCTCAAGAGATATGAATGATGCCAAACGAACTAATGATTCGACCTGGGCTCAGTTTTCCCCTTTTGAAGCACGAACTATAAAAAAAATGTTAGGTCTTGGTGATTATCCGGGAATAGAAGGACTTAAAAAGGCATTGCAATACCGCTTGTACAATTATGTAAATAAGCAGCAAATTATAGATGAAGGGCCTAAGAGTTTTTTGTTTAAAATGATAGAATGCCGGGTTCAGATTGCAAGAAAGAGGAAGGGGTTGGCTGATTACCCTTGTAAATCGGGAGGGCTTGTTGAATATACTTCTTTTGCGGAAACTATTGATCCCCGGATTAAAACTATGGCTGTGTCATGTCCACCCGATCCTCATCCGGATGATTATTTTTGTGCATGGAGATTTTATTTAGAATAAAAAAGCCCTGTAAATTTCGATTTACAAGGCTTTTATAATGCTTCTTAAAAAATATATTAATTGACTTCTTCGTAGTCTACATCCGTTACATCGTCCGAACCTTTGTTTTGGTCATTGCCTGAAGTGTTGGCTCCGCTGTCAGTTCCATTTCCTCCGGGTTGACCTTGAGCACCACCTTGATACATATCCTGACTTGCTGCCTGCCAAGCTTCATTCAATTTGGCTGTTGCTGTTTCTACACGGGACAAATCCTGCATTTTATGAGCATCTTTTAATTCCGTTAAAGCATTTTCGATATTTCCTTTTTTATCTGCAGGAATTTTATCACCGAATTCTTTCATTTGCTTTTCAGTTTGGAAAATCAATGTATCAGCTGCATTAAGCTTTTCGATTTTTTCTTTTTCCAATCTATCTGCTTCTGCATTGGCTTCAGCTTCTTTCTTCATTCTATCGATTTCATCCTGTGATAATCCTGTAGAAGCTTCAATTCTGATTTGTTGTTCTTTACCGGTTCCTTTGTCTTTTGCAGATACCTGTAGGATACCGTTGGCATCGATGTCGAAAGAAACTTCAATTTGAGGCACTCCTCTTGGTGCAGGCGGTATTCCGTCAAGAATAAATTTACCTATACTTCTGTTGTCTCTTGCCAAAGGTCTCTCACCTTGAAGTATATGTATTTCAACAGAAGGTTGATTGTCAACTGCAGTAGTATATGTTTTTACTTTTTTTGCCGGTATTGTTGTATTTGCTTCTATAACTTTATCCATTACGCCACCCATCGTTTCTATTCCTAAGGAAAGAGGAGTAACGTCAAGCAATAATACATCTTTTACATCACCACTGAGAACACCTCCTTGAATTGCAGCTCCCAATCCTACCACTTCATCAGGGTTAACACCTTTATGAGGTTTTTTGCCAAATATTTTTTCAACCGTTTCAGCTACCAAAGGTACTCTTGTCGAACCACCTACCAGGATAACTTCATTTATTTCATTCTTGGTGATTCCTGCATCTTTTAAAGCTGCTTCACACGGAGCTATTGTTCTTTTTACCAGATCATCGATCAATTGTTCGAATTTAGCTCTTGTAAGTTTTGTTACAAGGTGTTTTGGTACTCCGTCAACTGCTGTTACATAAGGTAGATTTATATCAGTCACGTTTGAAGAAGACAGTTCTATTTTGGCTTTTTCAGCAGCTTCTTTAAGTCTTTGTAAAGCCATTGGGTCTTTTCTCAAATCGATGTTTTCATTTTTCTTAAATTCTTCGGCCATCCAATCGATAATGGCTTTATCAAAATCATCTCCCCCAAGGTGTGTGTCTCCGTTTGTTGATTTCACTTCAAAAACGCCATCTCCCAATTCGAGAATTGAGATATCAAATGTTCCTCCACCGAAATCATATACAGCAATAGTTTGGTCTCCACCTGTTTTTTCCAGTCCGTAAGCTAATGCGGCAGCAGTCGGTTCATTAAGAATCCTTTTTACCGTTAATCCGGCTATTTCACCGGCTTCTTTAGTAGCTTGTCTTTGAGAATCATTGAAATATGCAGGTACAGTTATTACTGCTTCAGAAATAGTTTGTCCTGTAAATTCTTCAGCGGTCTTTTTCATTTTTTGAAGAACCATTGCTGAAATTTCCTGAGGTGTATATTGTCTGTCATCAATTTTAATTCTAACCGTATCATTAGGGCCTTTCACTACCTCGTATGGTACTTGTTTTATTTCATTTTCCACTTCAGAATACCTTCTTCCCATAAATCTTTTTATAGAAGCTATAGTCCTTTTTGGATTTGTTATTGCCTGTCTTTTTGCAGGGTCACCAACTTTTATTTCTCCGTTTTCGAGAAATGCTACTACTGAAGGAGTAGTCCTTTTACCTTCTTCATTGGGTATTACTACAGGATCTTTACCTTCTATAGTTGCAACAACTGAATTAGTTGTTCCTAAATCTATTCCTATTATTTTTCCCATTTCTATATTTTTTTTAATTGTTTACAAAATTTAATTCACTTAACATTTATCAATAGTTATACCAATCCTGTTTTATGACAAATTGTGGTGCTTTTATTGACAAATTGTGATTTTATATTAGACGGGTTGTGTCATTATGGCAGAAGAGGAGCTTAAGTGTAAGGTTTGAAATAATGGAAAATTCTATGTGGTTAATGTTAAATTTTTTATATTTACAAAAAAAAATATACCATGTTGAAAAAGAGATCAGTAACAGGACTAATTTCTGTTGTAATTATATTTTTAGTTGTTTCATATAGTTATTATTCATTGGTGCCACATAGAATTAGCGGTGAAGATACGCCTAAATCAGAGTTTTCTACAAGCAGAGCAATGGACTATCTGAAAAATATAGTTGATACATATCATTTTGTAGGTACCCCGTATCACGAAAAAGTAAAAAAATATATTATTGAAGAGTTTAATGAAATGGGATTGAAAACAGAGGTTCAAACTCACTTTTCTTACAATGATAAATGGCGCGGTGCCACTGTGAATGAAAATATTCTGACAAGGATAAAAGGCAGGGAAAGAGGGAAAGCTCTTATGTTGCTTTCGCATTATGACTCGGCTCCTTTTGCTTCGAGAGGTGCCAGTGATGACGGTGTGGGGGTCGCTACTATCCTGGAGGGAGTTAGGGCGTTTCTTGCTACCGGTAAAAAACCAAAACACGATATTATTATTTTGATAAGTGATGGTGAAGAAATCGGGCTTAATGGAGCAAAAGCTTTTGTGGAATATCATCCTTGGGTTAAAGATGTGGGATTGGTTATTAATTTTGAAGCGCGCGGTAGCGGTGGTCCGTCTTATACACTTATGGAAACGAATGGAGGTAACAGCAAAATGGTGAAAGAATTTGTTAAGGCAGGGCCGCATTATCCGGTAGCCAATTCATTTTTATATAGTGTGTATAAAATGCTTCCTAATGATACTGATTTAACAATGTTTAGAGAGATAGCGGATATTGAAGGTTATAATTTTGCTTTCATAGATGATTTTTTTGATTATCATAGCAAAACCGATAATTTTGAAAATGTAGATATCAATACTGTTCAGCATCAGGGTGATTATCTGATGTCGTTGCTTAATTATTTTTCGGAAAAAGACATTGATAATATGAAGGCTGATGAAGATTATGTTTTTTTTAATTTTCCTATTTTCAATATGATTTATTATCCTTTTTCATGGGTGATACCATTGTTTCTTATTGCAATGCTTCTTATTATTATTTTGGTTTGGACTGGAATAAAAAATAAAAATATCAAGCTACAAAAAATGTTATTGAGTTTTGTCCCGTTTTTAATAGTTCTAATTGTTGCTATTTTTGTTTCTATTTTCGGATGGAAATTTTTAGTGCTTGTTCATCCGGGATATAAGGATATTTTGCAGGGGTTTCCGTATAATGGCCATTATTATATAGCGGGATTTGTGTTATTGACTTTGTTGATTGCATTTTGGACTTACAGGTCATTTTGGAAAAAGATGAATGTGCTTGAGTTAATGTTTGCACCAATTGTATTTTGGTTGATTGTTTCAGCTGGTTTTGCATTTAAATTACCCGGGGCTTCATTTTTGATTATACCGCTATATATGATGATAATAATATATGTTATTGAGATATTTTTTAATTTTAAAAAAGATATTAGAATCGCTCTTTTTACATTATTGTCAATACCTTCATTGCTGATTGTTTCTCCATTTATAGATATGTTTCCCGTAGGACTGAAGATGAAGTCTTTGCCTGTAAGTATTCTATTTACGGTATTGTTATTCGCAATGATTTTTCCGGTATTGAAAAATTTATATTTCAGAAAAGAAATGTCAATATTAACATTGATAATTACTATTTTGATTTTTTCTATGGCAGAAGCTGAATCCGGTTTTAATTCAAATCATCCTAAACCGAATAGTTTGAATTATGTGTATTATGCAGATGAAGATGAGGCATACTGGGAAACCTATAATAATGTTATGGATAAATGGTTAACGGATATTATGGGTGAAAATATTCAAAAAGGGAGTCATGGGAAAAGTAATATAATGAGTAAATTCAATTCTCCTGTTACATATCATAGCAAGGCAAAAAAAGTGGATTTATCTGTTCCTGAGATTACTAAAATTCAGGATAATATAATAAATGGATATAAAAATGTAGAATTTATTATCAAACCAAGAAGAAAAGTAAATAGAATGGATATTGTTTCAAATGCTGATGTTAATTTTAAAAAATTATTTATAAATAATGTTTCGGCCTCTAAGAAATATTTGAAGTTTACGTCTAAAAATAGCAGGTTATTATCTTATTATTTTACAGAAAATAATGATAGTCTTGATATTGGATTTATATATGATCCGGCTCAAAAACCTGAAATATTGATTTATGAGTCCTCTTATGATTTGATTGGAAATAAAATATATGGTGTGCCGGATAGGCCGGAAGGTTTTTCTCCAATGCCATTCATATTAAATGATGTGGTGATAGTGGTCAAAAAGTTGGATTTATAATGATTGTTTTTTATTAACAATTTTTTGTTTTATATTGCGGATAAATTCTAAATCGTTATAAAAAAGGTAACTATTCAAGTATAGGTATTTTGTGCCGGTTAATAGTACAAAAGAATACTTCATTTATATAGTTGTCGCAAAAATTATTATAATTATGTCTAAAAGAAATAAAAGAAATCCGTGGACTTGGATTCCAACCTTGTATTTTGCGGAAGGAATGCCATATATAATAGTGATGTTTGTCGCAAGTGATATGTACAAGACAATGGGAGTGTCAAATGCTTCGTTAGCATTTTGGACATCTATATTATATCTGCCATGGGTAATAAAACCGCTGTGGAGTCCGTTTGTTGATATTTTTTCCACAAGGAGAAAATGGATTTTTTGGATGCAGATAATATTAGCTTTGGCATTTACCGGTATATCGATATCTTTGCATCTCCCTTGGTGGTTTCCCGTAACATTAATGTTTTTATGGGTAATGGCTTTTACTTCGGCTACTCAAGATATCGCAGCCGATGGTTTTTATATGTTGGCATTGAGTGAAAAAAAACAGGCTTTTTTTACGGGAATAAGAAGTACCTTTTATAGATTAGCCATGATTGCAGGATTAGGTTTGCTGGTGATTATCACAGGATTGATATTGGATAATACAGGATTGGAATCTAAGAAAATAACCGTTTATGCGGTTTCTTCCGATTCATTTATTCCAAAATCGGTAAGTGAGGATGATATAACTGCTTTTTTTAGTACTAGGCATAAGGAATCTAAGCCCCAAATAGTGTATTATCCAGAAAAACTTCAAATTCCATTGTATAATACTCAATCGGGTACGGATTCGATTAATGTTTATTTTGCTTTGACTTCTTTTCCCCGGGATGAAGATTCTATCAAAATGACATTTGGTCAAAAAAACGGAAGTAAAGATATAAAATTAACAGGGAAAAGTGTTTTTGTTTTTAATAAAGATAATTGGAATATACCGCAAAAAACAACGATAAAAGTCGCACATAATCTGCGACATCCTGATAGCGCAGGATTTGATGCCAAAGCGGGAAATATTGCACTTGCTTGGTCTATTTCAATAGGGACTTTAGCCATTTTATTTTTTCTGTTGGCATTTTATCATAAAATAATATTACCATATCCAAAAGGAGATGTTTCAAAAGATAAATCCGAAAGTGCATCATATTGGAGCATATTAGCACAATTTTTTAAATTAAAAGGTATTATTCCGGCTATAGCATTCTTACTGTTTTACAGGTTTTCGGAATCTCAACTAACCAAAATGGCATCACCTTTTTTGCTTGACAGCAGAGAAAACGGTGGGTTGGCATTATCACTGACGGAGAAAGGATTCGCTTATGGTACAGTCGGCTTATTGTCTTTGGTCATTGGTGGTATTTTAGGAGGAATAGTTGCTGCTAAACAGGGTTTGAAAAAGTGGATTTGGTGGATGGCAATATCTATTAATATTCCGAATATTGTATATATCTATATGTCATACGCACAACCTTCAAATCTATATTTAATAAATTCAATGATTGCTATTGAGCAATTCGGATATGGTTTTGGTTTTACTGGATATATGTTATATATGTTGTATTTGGCAAGTCAAAGCAAATACAAAACAGCACATTTTGCAATTGCTACGGGCTTTATGGCTCTTGGGATGATGATTCCTGGTATGATTAGTGGTTGGGTTCAGGAAATGTTAGGTTATAGTCATTTTTTCATATATGTCATAATATGTACGATACCCAGTTTTATAGCACTTTGGTTTGTTAGTAAAGATTTGGATTCATCTTTTGGTATGAAAGATGATAATTTATAAAATAAAAAGTGTTAATACAATCTTAAGGGATGTTAAATCTTTTATAAAATAAAATATGAAAAGCGTGAATTGTTCATAATAGTGTATCTTTGGGATTGAAGCAATTATTTAGTGTTTGTCCATAAAAATATTGAAATTCAAGCTCTTTATAGACAGACATTATCAAAGAATTGGAAAATTAGTTCGTTTAAAAATTATCTATTATGGGAAAACATTTTATTATTATGTCGAAAACATTAGCTGTTTTTTTAGCTTTTAGTATTTTTATTACCGGTTGCGCAAGTTCTACTATGATTATTTCAAATCCTCCGGATGCCAAAGTCTATTTAAACGGGGAATCGGTTGGTGTTACTCCTTATAAAATGAGTGATACGAAAATAGTCGGATCATGCACGGATGTAGTGCTCAAAAAAGAGGGGTATCATGACTTCTATGTTAGTATTTGTCGTGATGAACAAGTAGATGCCGGTGCCATTGTAGGAGGAATTTTTTTAGCTATTCCTTTTTTGTGGTTTATGAAATATAAGCCTGTCCATAGGTATGATTTAATTCCGAAACAGGACAAAGGAAGGTTATAGTCAGTGAGATACAAGAAAAAAGCCTTAAATTGTATTTTTATTATATAATTTGTAGTACTATTGCAGTAGAAGAGAATATTTGTTAAATTATATTGGTAAATAATATCTTCTATACTTTAAATTTTAACGTTTATTAATCTTAATACTGTTTTATGTCAATTAAGAGTATCATAACTTTCTATTTGGCACAACTTATATAATAAATTAAATTATGAAGATTTTAAAAAAATATGCAAAATTATTAGTTAATTATTGCGTCGAAATTGAAAACGGTGATAATCTATATATAAGTAGTACAACTTTGGCTGAACCATTGATAAAGGAAATATACCGTGAAGCAGTTATAAAGGGAGCCAATGTTGAAATTAATATGGGGTTTGCGGAAAAGACACGGATTTTTTATCAAAATGCTTCAGGTGAACAATTGAATCATATCTCTCCTTTTTATAAGATGGCAATGAGCGAATTTGATGCTTTTATCAATATAATGGCTCCCTTCAATCTTAATGAGGATAGTAATGTGGATGTTGAAAAAGTGAATAAACATAAAAAAGCGGTAAGTCCCGTATTGAAAACATATTTTGAACGTACAGCTGTCCGTGACCTTAAAAGGAATACTTGTTTATATCCTACACAAGCAAGTGCGCAGAAAGCCGGTATGTCTCTTGAAGAGTATGAAGATTTCGTATTTAATGCATGTAAACTTTATGATATAGATCCAATGGAAAGTTGGAAAAAAGTAGGGGAATTTCAACAAAGGATAGTTGATTTTCTTAATAAACATACGAATTTTATATATAGAGGAAATGATTTTGAGATAAGTTTTAATACCAAAGGCAGAAAATGGATTAATTCGGATGGCAAAACCAATATGCCTTCGGGGGAAGTATATACATCACCGGTGGAAAATAGTGTGAACGGAGTTGTCCGTTTTTCATATCCCGGTATATATATGGGGCATGAGGTGGAAGGAGTTACTCTATGGGTCAAAGATGGATACATAGAAAAATGGGAAGCACTGAGAGGTAAAGATTTTCTTGATAATATTTTTTCTATAAAAGGAGCCAGAAGATTTGGTGAGGCTGCTATAGGCACTAATAAAAATATAAACAGGATAACAAAAAATATATTATTTGATGAAAAAATGGGTGGTTCTATTCACATGGCAATTGGACAATCTTATCTGCAATGCGGTGGAAAAAATGAATCTTCAATACACTGGGATATGATAACGGATATGAAAAATGGCGGGGAGATATATGCGGATGGAGAAATTGTATATAAGAATGGTGAATTCCTGATTTAAATTTTCAACAAACCACATTTCGGGATTTCCTCCCGGGTTTATTTATTAAATGATTAAGACCAAAATATATTTGCCAAAATATATAATTTATTCCCAATAGATAAATATTGTTTCATAATTGATAAAATATCGAAATATTATACCGGAATGAAAAAAATCATTGATTTTAAGATAAAAAATTAAAATAAATGGAATTATTAAAACTTTTTGTGTAATAATATCGTTTATTAGTTTCGTGAAAATTAAATATTTGAAAAATAATGTCTTAAATAGTATTTTTTTTAAATATTTATAAAAAAAACTATTTGAGTATTAGTAGTTTGGCACGAAACTTGATAATCAATTAAATATAGTTTACAAAAAATAATAATATAAAAATTTGTAGATTTTAAATTAATTGATAATTTTGCGGCTCGTTTATGTAAATCATAAACGATAGTGGATGAAAAAAACCACAGACCGATAAAAAAAATGAATCCTATGAACAAAAAGACTGCATATTATAGCGGTATTTTTATACTATTGGTATATCTGAATTTGACTACCGGTTCTTTATTTGCCGCCAAGGCAAATTCAAATTATCCGATGAACTCAGACAAAAATATTGAAGCTAAGGTAAATGATCTTAGTGGTCATATTGAATTCAAGTATACAAAAGAAGTAAAAGATTATATAAAAAAATATACCAAGCCCGGTAGAAGTGGCTCAGAGAAAATACTTGGTAGAATACCCGTTTACTTTCCGGTTTTTGAAAAGAAAATAAATGATAGAAACTTACCGGAAGAATTAAAAGTTCTTGCAATTGTTGAATCGCATCTTAATGTCGGAGCATATTCCAAAGCCGGTGCAGCCGGTTTATGGCAATTGATAAAGGGAACAGCAAGACAGTATGATTTAAGTGTTAGAAATAATTTTGATGAAAGATATGCAGTTGAAGCTTCCACTGATGCGGCATTGGATTATTTAAGTGATTTGTATGGTCAGTTTGGGGATTGGACGTTGGCTTTGGCAGCTTACAATTGTGGTCCCGGCAATGTTCGTAAAGCGATAAGAAGATCCGGAGGAAAAAGAGATTTTTGGAAAATCATTAAATATTTACCAAAAGAAACAAGGAATTATGTTCCTAAATTCATTGCTATTTCATATTTGCTTGAACATTTTAGGGAATATGGAATTGAGCCTCAGGTACCTGATAAAAGGTATTTTGAAACTGCGGAAGCTGTTGTGTATAAGCATTTGACCTTTAGAGAGATTTCTGATTTAACGGGTGTTCCAATGGAGGTGATAAAAAAAATGAATTATGCCTATCGAAAAAATTATATTCCTGCAAACACTAAAGGATACAAGTTGACTTTGCCTGTTCAGGCATTATATACTTTACTTGATTATTATGACAATAACCAAATTGAATTTAGCAAGGAACATAATTATGATTTTTCGAAATATATATTAAATAATTTTTCCAGGGAAGTTGCTATGGAATTGCTAGGGTCCAAATACAAATATGATGTTGAAGTATTGCAAGTGAGAAAACCTCATTTTATATCTTCTTCAGTTAATGGAAATGTAAAATTGGATAACCCTGCTATTGATATTAAAAATTACAAAACAAACAAGTTTAAATCATCTTTTGTTTTTCATGAATTGAAGCCGGGAGAGTCTATTGATGAGGTTGCGACTGAATATAATGTTAAACTTGAGGATGTTATGAGATGGAATAATATATATATATCCACTCCTCCTAAATCAGGTGCCATACTTCGGATAGAAAAATAGCAATATTTTACTATTATCAAAATATTTTATTTTTCAATATCTTGAATTTAGTATTATAGGATTATTTCATTTGGTTCTATTGATAATAAATTCGGATAATTCAAAAAGAGCATTCCTTGATTCATTTTCAGGAAATGAAAATAATATCTCGTTAGCTTCATCTTTGTATTTTATCATCTTTTCTATGGCATATTCCATTCCGTTATTTTCTTTGATGAAGTTTATTAATTTTTTGACTTTTTTACTGTCGGTATTATGGTTTTTTATAGTATTGATAATATATTTTTTTGTAGATTTATCAGCATTCTCCAAAACATGAATAAGTGGTAGAGTCATCTTTTTTTCTTTGATATCAATACCTCTGGGCTTTCCTATTTCGGTATCACCGTAATCAAACAAATCATCTTTTATTTGAAAAGCTATACCTATTTTTTCGCCATAAAGACTCATGCGATTTATAATATCGGAATCTGTAGTAACGGATGCAGCTCCAATACCACAAGCAGAGGAAATCAAAGATGCTGTTTTTTGTTTTATTATATCGAAATATACATCTTCTGTAATATCAAGTTTTCTCGCTTTTTGCATTTGAAGCAATTCTCCTTCGCTCATGTTTTTAACAGCAGAAGACAATATTCTGAGAAAATCAAATCTCTCATCTTGAATTGATAACAACAATCCTTTAGCGAGGAGGTAGTCTCCTACAAGAACCGCTATTTTATTTTTCCACAGTGCATTGATAGAAAAGAAACCCCGCCTTTTATTGGCATCATCTACTACATCGTCATGCACGAGAGTTGCCGTATGCAATAATTCTATCAGTGATGCTGCAGTATATGTATCTTCTGTAATACTTCCCAACATTTTCGCAGCAAGTAGAACAAACATCGGACGAACTTGTTTCCCCTTTCTTTTATAAATATAATAAGTGATTCTATCCAATAAAGCTACATCGCTTTTCATTGAATTTTTGAAAAAGTCTTCAAATATATGAAGTTCTTTTTCAATTGGGGATTTTATTTTATTTAATGATGTACTCATTTTTAAATGAGCGTGCAATATACAATGAAATATTCTTTTTTATGATATAATTCTTATTTATTTTGGACTATTTCTTATTAATTACCGGTATAAAATAGCCCGCTTTAAATCATTTTTCGATAATTGCAGGTAGGACTTGAAAGCTTGCGATAGCATGACTTCAAAGCCGGCTTAGTAATTCTCCAATTATTTCCTTTTATCTTTGTACTTTTGTCCTTTATCTTCCAAACTTTGAACTTTATACTTTGAACTTTGAACTTTATACTTTGAACTTTGACCTTTCATAGCCAAGCTACCTCCCAGCCTCCTGTTTCTACGCAAGCTCCGAAACCGGAGTAGCCCCATCTCGTACATCCACTAAATTCAATAAATCTATCTATTCTATTCTATCAGTAATTCGTAATTCATAATTCACCATTCATCATTAATTCCTTTTATCTTTTATCTTTTGTCTTTTGCCTTTTGTCCTTCTCAATTCTCAATTCTCAATTAATGGTTTATGTTCAACCGGTTATTAAAATTATTGTTTTTAGGAGTCAGTTGGTCTGAATTTATTTGTTTTACTAATATTTTAATCCTATTAAAATTTTATAAAGGTTATTTCAAAAGACTAACTTGACCTTTTTTGACTTCTATACCACAAGGAGATCTGACTATAATCCGGTACAGAAATACTTCC
>JALSPW010000105.1 GCA_026985735.1 Saprospiraceae bacterium | reverse complement strand
CATATCAGGTGTTACCATTCCAACACATTGATCATCTACTGATATTTGTACATGATCATTACATGCCAATGTTGAAGTTGGATTTTGATATTCATGTACTGTTATATCAAACTGACAACTATCTATAGCTTGACCGCCATTCAATAATTGTAATTTTACAGTTTTTGTTTCTCCGTCGCATACAGGATCGCCAAGTGCAGGTCCATCTACCAATACAATACCGTCAGTATAAGGATCAGCACTATAAACCAAATTAGATATATTTACATTTGCGGAACAGTCACCATCATATTTACCCCATATAAATAAAGTAATTGACTGACCTTCTTGCATGTGTCTTGTAAACGACCCACTCTGATCGGCATTACCGAAATCGTCAGTAATGGAATTGTATGGATTCCAAGATCCATTTACCATATATCCAAACGGATCATAATATGGTCCACTTGCATTATCTGTATGATAATTCCAGTCAAAACTAATTGTTCCTGTATAAGGAGCAATAAAATTTACCATTGTAAAGTTGTACAATGCACCATCACCACCAGTGGAAGCACATTGACCGGGGTTATCATATCTTGTTCTTCCATAAAACTTTAAATCCGTAGGTAAGTTATTCATATCAAAAGCACTCCATGTAGTATAACCTGCAGCTGCTCCTGTCACTACTGAACCGGGGCCATTCAATAAGAAAGGACCGTTAGCTGCCGTACCGAATGTACTTACAGAAGGATCCCATTCCGGATATGTACTAACATCAAATGTATTTACAAATCCATTTTGAGGTATAGGTTGAACTAAAATTGTATCATAATCCGTAGCGCAATCACCTTCTGTTCTTGCATCATATTGTGCTGCCCAACAGCAATCACCGGGATCTAGATATACAACCATATCTCCGGGGCAATCAAGTGTACAATTAGTATTACCACCGCCACCTCCGGCTGTTGAATAAAACATATCTGCATCAATGTCAACATAAACATGATCATACCAACCATCAAGATCATGAACAACAAACTCTACAGAAGTAATAGGTGCAAATTGAGAATAATCAAAGCCCATAATAGCAGCTCCACATTGCCCTGCTGCTTCAACGTTTCCATTGACTACTATATCGAAATTCCACCAACTACCGCACCAACCGGTACTTCCGGTAGGACTAAAGTAATGATCAACAAAATTATTAATAACTACGTTATCAACATTAGCTCCAGCGGGGACACATGACATATCAACAACGAAATGAACGTTGTCTTGATCATAACCGTCTTGAGTTCCAGTATAATTGCAAGGACTTTGGGCATTAACAAACAACCCTGTCATCATTACAATCAATACTAATAAATATTTTAAATTTTTTTTCATAAGATTGAGTTTTGGTTTATTAAAATTTTAAAATCGTCTTTTTCTAATTCAATAAATCCACATAAATTTCTTTAATAGGATCCAGGTATTCAGCAGGAATTTCTCTTCCTAACAGTTCGTAAGTCTTATCGACAGCTTCTTTTGCTTCAAAGTTATTTCTGGTAATACCTTCAATAACCAATCGTCCAAATTCTGTTTCCAAGCCAATCAAAAGATCACTTGCCAAAGCAGGATTATTTACCTCCTCTTTCAAATTTTTCTTGGTCAACATCTTTTGAGTATCAACTTTTGGTAAACTATTGACGTGTTGTTTAACTTTCACAACATACTCTTCAGCACTTTGTGCCTGCACAGTATTTGCATTCAGTAAAAAAAGACCCATTAGAAAAAATACAGGTAACAGCATTTTTCCAATACGGCCCAAGTTCAAATTCATTTTTTTCATGAGATTGAGTTTTGGTTTAATAAAATAAATTTTTTCGGTTACCGGAATTCCGGCTAAATTGTGAATCACGCCTTTGCGCAATTGAGTTTCGTCTAAAACTATATACATCAATATCATACATTTTATACCTCGATAAAACGTAATGAAAATTAATTTTTACTTTTTTTATCAAACTTAAAAATAAAGACTGACGTCTATTTTAAATTTGATATTTTAAAATTTCGATTTCGATTCGTCTTTCTAATAGAAATCTTCATTATTCTATTAAAAATAAATAGCACAATAATACATTTACTCAAAAAAGTATTTATACTAAGTGCGAAATTAAACTTTTCTTTCGGAAAAAAAAAATATATTTAAAAAAAAAATATGTTCCTGTTGTAAATTTTTCACACGAAAAAATTATGGAATATTTAATACCTTGATTTTATTTTAGTTATTTAAGTCGCTATCAAATATGTTTTGGTAAAAAACTCGTATTTTATGAAGTGATTTATTACTGTCAAATGTTGAATTGTGAAAATTAAAACATATATGAGTATTGAACTTATTAAGTTTTAAAAATTCAATTAATTTTTCTTCAAAACAATCAGGATTTCCTTTACAATTTTTTAATAATGCACTATCCATAATTATCAAGGGTAATTCTTTAAATTTCCATTTTCTTTCTTCACCAAAATTATATGGATAATATTCAAATCCCGTACCGGCTCTAAAGCCAATTGTATCATTGTAACCAAGGGTGGAATCCATTTCAAATCCAATATTTTCAATTATTTCAAATGATTTAGTGAGATCTAATCTCAAAAAATGCATTCTTATGAATTTAATTCTTCGTTTCGTAAAGTTTAACAACAATTCCTGTTCAGTTTTGAGCATTTTTTCATCAGCATAAGCATTATAGCTCGGATGCAAACCAATCTCATAATTATTTATCTTTGCTTTTCTAATGATTTCCGGCAATTCTTTTAAATAATATTTATTATAAAGATCCTGACGGGTATTACCTCCGGCCACAAAGAACACTATTTTATTTATAAAATAATCTTCTTTTCTAAATAACCATTCAAAAGTATAATAAGGGTCATTGTTTTTATTTTTCAACGACTGAAAATAGGAATTTACAATATTATAAACGCCTTTTATTCCATAACCCATCAATAAAATCCGTGCAATAGACTTAGGTAATTTTAAAAAACCCGAAAACTTCCTTATTATGTCTATATCGTGCGTCAGGGTATAATCGGTTTTTCTTTTTTCCATATCAAAATTCAATATCTTGAAAAAACCATAAACAAGATGATCTACAACCGGAATATAATGTAATTTGGTTTTCACCAACAACTGTTCACTCGATTTCATTCTTCCGTGTTTATCCAAGTGATTTTTGGAAAAAAAATATTCCTCATATCTGCTTATATGAAAAAATATCGTTTCAAAAATATCAAAGGCAAAAACATTTTCGACATTAAAGAAATATGAAAGCTTTTTGATTTTCTCAACGGAATAATATTTTTCATCACCTAATAGATATTCATTGGCAAACAAATTAACCTGTGGTATTTTTTTATTTGAAAAAAATAAATTTTGTAAAGGAATTATTTTACCCTGAACATTTTCATTGGTATAATAGATTATATCACTGTCGTTTAAATTAACGTTTAAAAACAGTTTTACTCCTAGTGGTTTTAAAGGGTGATTATTAATAAAATCAATCACATAATTCAGTCTATTATTATTGATATCCTCATTACAAACGATATTTATATTTTTCTTCAAATTCTTTATACTTTTTACTTTGAACTTTGAACTTTGAACTTTATACTTTATTGTTTTTCCATAGATTCATAAATAGCTGTTTGTATTTTTGTCCTATAATTATATTTATACATTTTTCTGTTTTTCATCGTAGGAAAAGTCCTGTTTGAAAGAAAGACATAGACTATTTTATTTTCGGGATCTGCCCAAACACAAGTACCGGTAAAACCATAATGTCCAAATGTTGAAGGGGATGCCAATTCCGAAATATTACACTCTTTGTTTTTGTCCAATTCTTTCATATCCCAACCTATTCCTCTCCTTGTAGCTGTCCGGTATCTGGTAGTAAATGTATAAATAACCGGATAATCGAAGAATTTTTTATTCCCGTATTTACCGCCATTCACAATCATTTGCATTATTCTGGCAAGGTCCCTGCTATTGGAAAACAACCCTGCATGTCCGGAGACTCCCCCTAACATAGCAGCCCACATATCGTGCACATATCCTTGAACTATTTGCATTCTCCAATATTTATCATCCTCGGCAGGTGCCAACATTGATTTGGGAAATCTTTTCCAGGGATTGTATCCTGTATGCCACAATCCCATAGGATTATAAAAATTATCAGTAACAAATTTATCTTCGGGCATTCCTGCAACTTTTTCCAAAACTTCCTTGGTCATTATAAGTCCCAAATCACTGTATTTATATTTTTTTGAAGGCAACATAGGACTTGCCAAAAGTATTGACCACAGAGTATCGGGATAATCATTTCTCAAATAAAAATGCTCGGCAATTTTTATACTGAATTTTTCATCCGGACTGCTTCTATAATACCTTTTAGAAGGCACTATTTTCCCATTAATGGTATCAAGTGTTTTTCTATAAGCGGGAATCCAAGGTGTCAAACCCGCATGATGTGCCATAGCCTCAACTATTCGTAGATCTCTTTTATTGGTAGTATCTACTTCAGGCAAATATTTTGAAAATCTATCAAAAACACTAACTTTCTTCTCATTTTGCAACTTCATCATAGATATAGTGGTTGCCATTACTTTGGTCACGGACGCCAATCCATAGATATCGTCATGCTGCACTTTACGTTTTTTATCATAAGTCCAATAACCGTAACATTGGTCAAAAATAATATTTCCGTCTTTAGCAACCAAAATCTGACACCCGGGAGTAGCAGCTGAATCAAACATCTCTTCTACAATTCTATTTACTTTTTCAGTGAGAGAATCTTTATTTATACCTGTATATTCGGGAATTGAATATCCCATTACATAGGCATTTTTACTATAATTGCCATCCCCCGCTTTAAAATCGACAGAAGCAGAAACCGGTAAAATCCCATTAACATCAAAAACTCCCAAGATAGATTGTGCCGCCATATCCTGTGCCATAGTATCATTTTCATAAGCCATAACAACACTATATTTATTATTAAATTTTTTCAAAGCATAGGGGGTACCGAAAAATGTCAATATCAAACCGTCTTCCTCGTTCAAATTCTCTATTAATTTTAAAGTATTAGCTGAAAATCCGAAATTCAAGTTTGATCTTTTCTTATAATTGTGAAATCCAATAATAATTTTATCATAAGATTTGAAAAGTTTTGTATATTTTTTTACTTCCGTATTGGTCAAATTATAAGATAAATTGTACTTATCAAATCTAAAATAAGTTTCGAATCTTTTTTGAAATTTAGTTTCGTTTTGGGATCCCAAACTTACAACTGCAATTTTTTTATTATATTCCGAAGGCAAAAGAGGTAAATTTTTCTTAGTATTACCAAGAAATGTAATAGCATGTCTATACAAATTTTCTTTAAGTGCCAAAGCTTCTCCCGTATTGACATCTTCTACAACATTTTCATCATTTATTTCTTTAAAATAATACAATCCGATATCAAATTTAGCTGCCAAAATTCTTAAAATTGAAGCATCAAGTCTATCCTTGGATATTTCACCTGACAAAACTGCTTTTTTTAATGCTTCAAAGCCTTTTGTCAGATTAACCGGTAATTCTAAAACATCATTTCCTGCTTTAAATGCTTCTATGACAGCATCTCCAGGTGAAAAATAATTAGCAACAGCTTTCATTGCCAAAGCATCGGTCACTATGAGTCCATCATAATTCATAGAGTCTCTAAGTATTCCTTTGATAGCCTTTGAAGATAATGAGGTTGGACGATTTTTCCTATTATCAATTGAAGGAATATGCAAATGAGCTGTCATTATACTTTTAACACCTTTGTCTGCCAGCATCCTAAAAGGAAATAATTCCGTGTCCCATAATCTTTTTTTCGACAAATTCAGGACAGGTAAATCTTTGTGAGAATCCACATCTGCAAAACCATGACCGGGAAAATGTTTTGCGCAGGCAATAATATTTTCATTTTGTAATCCTTTCATATATGCAAAACCTTTGCTGGCAACGTTCTTTTTATCTTCACCGAAAGAACGATCATTTATTACCGGATTTTCCGGATTATTATTGATATCCACTACAGGTGCATAATTAAAATTCACTCCAATTCTTCCAAGTTGCTTTCCTATTTCTTCACCCATATCATAAATCAATCTATGGTCCTTAATAGCTCCAAGAGTCAATTGTTTTGGGAAGCTAATGCCGTCTTTCAATCTCATACCCAATCCACATTCCGCATCCATAGCGATAAATAGGGGAATATCTGATAATTTTTGAAATTCATTAGTAAGTTTAACCTGTTTTTCGATATCTCCTTTAAAAAACGCAATTCCACCGACATGATATTTTTTTATTTGAGACTTGACAAAATCAATATTTTTATTATCCCAATCCGATTGAGCTCGAATTATAAATAACTGCCCTATTTTCTCATCGAGAGTCATGTGTTGCAACCGGCTATAAGCCCATGTTTCTCCAAGGTCGGAAGGTGGAGTATGAGTAAGATTTGCTTTAAAGACAAGCAATAAAAAAACTGATATCAAAAATAGTTTTAAATTTTTCATAGAAAATAATTTTACTTTTTATTAAATATTTCCGGATTTAACTCCTTCGCTTTATTATGATAGTATCTCCCTTTTTCGGGATTACCTGAATTAAAATACGCATTTCCAAGATTTTTATATGCCCCGGCATTATCCGGTTCAAGTTTAATAGCCTTTGTAAAATATAATATGGCTTTATTAAAATCACCGGATACCGCATAGGCAACACCGAGCAGCCGAACTGTTTCATAGTCCTCGGGAGACATTTTATAAGCCTCATTGAGATATTTTAAAGCATTTATCAAATCGTTTTTCTTTTCACCGTAATACTTTCCGGCATCTCTGTATGTGATCGCAAGATTCTTTTTTGCATCCTGATATAAAGGGTCAAATTCCAATGCTTGTTTATAATCTTTGATAGCTTCATCGTAATTTTTTAAAAAATAATTTGTATTCCCTAGTATTAACCAGGCATTTTTGTAGTTAGGATGAATTATCAATGCCTTTTCCAAATATGATTTTGCCTGTTTAAACATTTTTTCTCTTTTCAATGTATTTTTTTCCTTGTATCCGGCATCAACCAGGCTTCCCGCAGCAGCATTTAATGCTTTGGCACTATTTCCGGACACTTTTACATCCGTGGTAAACAATGTAAAATCATCTTTCCAGACAAAATTTCTGGAAATGGTTTTTATACTATACAGAATCAAAATAGTTATTAATAAAACATAAGATAAATTACGATTTTTAACGCTAATTAAATATAATAAATAACCAAATATAAGGCTAAAACCAACAGAAGGCATAAAAAGAAATCTTTCTGACATATTAGTACCAACAGGAAATACTATATTAGACACAATTGATAAAGTAATCAGATAAAACAAAATACCAAAAGATATTATTTTTTCCCTTTTAAAATTTTTAACGGCATAAAAAATCATAACTATATAAAGAAAAAAACTCAATATAACTTTCCAATTTGTAAAATTCATTATAGGGATATGTCTGGGATAATAATCATTGGTAAGCGGATGTGGAAAAACAAGCAATTGAATATATTTGCCGAGGGTATAAATAATAGTTGCTGCTTTTTCACCAAAAGAAAAAGGAATATATTTGTTTCCTGCAATTTTCACAAAAGGATTATTCATCATTTCCATTGGAGCACTTCCGAAATCAAATCCCAAAACCAAAAAGCGCACAAAAAGAAATAATACTGTTGCAAGGATAAAAGGACTAAGAATATGGAAGTACGATTTTTTCCTGTCTTGATAAAACATCATAAAAACCAGTGGGACAATAGCTAAAAAAGTAATGGAATTCTCCTTGGAAAACAAAGCAAGCAAAAACATTAAAAAACCATAGACTTGAAACTTCATTTCTTTTTTTAAATACCACTTTACAGAGAAAATCACTGCTGCCAAACTAAAAAGAAGAGCAAAAATCTCGTCCCTCCCTTTGATATTTGCAACAACCTCCGTGTGTACCGGATGGGCAATAAAAATAAGAGTAGAAAAGAAAGGAACAATATATTTTAATTTGTCGTTTTGAACATTCAAAAACAATAACACAAGAAATTTATACAATATAATTGCAAGCATGGCATACAACAAGATATTGATAAAATGGCTAATAGCAGGATTCCTGCCGAAAAACTGCCATTCAATTGCAAATGTAATAGGTGATAATGGTCTGTATCTGCCACCTGATACAAGTTTTGCCTTCCCCTTTTTCTTGAAAAATCCATAAAAAGTATCATTTACCAAAAACCCGGGTATGCCTTTAATACCCTGTTTGGTAAACATATTGTCAGTAATAACAATAGCATCATCTTGTGCATAATCATTGAATAAAGTATTGGAATAAAGAAGAAATGAAATAATAAATATGATTATCCGATTGATTTTATGGGAATAAAACCAACCCGGCAATTTATTCAGTGAAAACAAAAAAGTTTTATTTTTCACTTTGCCTTTTTTCATGATATATACTAATTTATTATTTAATAATCTACAAATATATAATTTTTTTAATATTTAATAAAAAATATGCGGTTTTTTATTAATTCCATTAAATCCATCTTTCTTAATTAAGCCAATCCATAATTCAGCATTACTTCAATTGCTCCACCATCATTTATGGATTTCATAAAATATACTTCATTAAAATCCTGTAATAAATTTTCTATTTCCGCTTTTAAAACACCGGAACCTTTTCCGTGTATTAAAACTATTTGCAGCTGTCTTTTTTCAATTGCTTTCATTATAAACTCTTTAGCTTTACGGACTTGGTATGATATGATATGTTCCGGCAATTTATTTGACAATTCCGGAGCCAATTTTTCAATATGCAAATCAAGAATATTATTAAAAGGAATAAGATTTTCAGATTTTGGTTTAAGTTTTGATTTGTAAGTGGTCGTTTTTATAGTCGTAGGAAATTCGCCATCATCAAGAATAAGTATATCATTAAATGGAGCAAGTATTATTTTTTTATTTGACTTAATCTTAGCCATACCATTTATCTCCCCTTCAAATTTACCTTTTTTACCTGAAGAAATAATCATTATCCAGTCGCCAATCCAAAAATCATGCATATCAAATGTTTTTGCAAAAATAAATCTTGTCCTTTTATCTTTCCTCAAAACACCTTCCTTTTTCACAAGTTAATGAATCATTAAATCATTAGTCTAAAAAGGAGAAGGATTGAAGGAAAAGAACAATAAGAAATCAAATTATTATCTATGTATTTTTTGCAACTACTCAAGAAGATTGTTTTTGAGCTGAAAATCAACTAAATTCAGCCAAAATAATTCTAAATGAGTAGTTGCAATTTTATAAATTAATAACCTTCATTTTGTTTAAGATTGGGATTATTGCTCAAATCCGGAGATGGTATAGGAAAAACATTTCTAAATTCCGGTGTTTCTACACCTTCTTTAACCTTTCCTTTCCATTGCCATAGATAACTATCTCCGGTAAACTTACCAAATCTGATTAAATCTGTCCTCCTGTGTGCTTCCCAATAAAACTCCCTCGCCAATTCATCCAACAAAAGGTCTAAATTCAAGTCTGCTTCGGTAATATCTCCAGCAGTACCGTGATAAGCCCTTTCTCTCACTTTATTAAAATAATTGACAGCATCTGTCATACTCCCACCTTCTGCTCCTCTCAAAATAGCCTCAGCTGCCATTAAATATATATCTGCCAATCTGAACATTGGAAAATCCGTATCCGGAAATGTAGGATCTGAACCCTGTTCCCCTGTGGAAGTAATATTTTTAAATTTCACCACAGCATATCCATCTGTAAATGTTGCGATATCGTCAATATCCAAATTTTGACCATCTGAGAAAAACATTCCTCGGCTATCATAACTCGTAAGTTTTATTGCATAAGTATAATCGGGTTTATCTATATACAATAAAATATCATAAGTACCCGATTTTGCAATATTTATATTATCTCCACCATATTCCAGTATTGCATCTGCATCATTGTCGCCGAGATTTACATCCCATGTACCATTTGCTCTGAATTTAAACTGTCCGGGTTTTAAATCAAGATTTACTTTTAATGCTTTTTCATCTTCATCCCAAACCATAGGAATATCCTGATTCCATCCTGATGCAGCATCGCCTATTACAGACCAATCTCTTTTTTCCAAGGTATATGTTTTATCATTCATATCGACTTTTATAAAATATAGACCCTTTTGACTAATTGTAATCGTATCCCCGCCTATTTCCAGAGTCCCATCATGATTATTGTCTCCGAAATAATATGATATATCGGGATATGGCGTAAAGAAAAATTTGCTGTTATCTTTATCGAAAAATATATGCCCTTCATATATTTTATCTGATAATGACGATGAGAGTGTCGTTTCAGAGTTTGTAGCATCCCATCCCTGATAGTCTCCAGGAACATAAATAACCGGATATTTCTTTGTATTTCCTTCATTTGGACTAACTATTATTCCTCCCAAATCTGAATATAAACCGACAAATTGTTTAGTCGTCCTTGTACCATACCAACCACTATTCACACCGTACTCAAAAGGATCCATTTTCCCTCCTATAGCAGCGTGGATAATAAATGTAGTGCCACCCCATGTCCTTGTATGAACTCCATCAAAGGTAATGGGGAAAATTATTTCATTTGATTTATCATTATCCGCAAGAAACAGATGAGAATATTCGGGTTCCAAAGTATATCCGGCATTGATTATTTTTTTACAATAATCAAGGCATTCGGTGTATTTTGGAGTATTGATATACACTTCCGCATTCAGATACAGTTTTGCCAATAATGTCCACACAGCAGCTTGGTCAGCTCTACCATATTGATTGGTTCTGGCCGGTGCTATCGTATTTTCTATATCCTTTAATTCGGATTCAATATATGCAAAAAGATCTTTTGCATTTGTTTGTTCAGGAAAGAATGCACCCGGAGCATCTGCTTCCGTCACAAAAGGCACATTTCTAAACAGATCCAAAGCATGCCAATAACTCAAAGCTCTTAAAAACCTAGCTTCGGCTCTATAGCCCTTAACTTTTGTTTTTAAATCCTCAGAAACATTCCTGGAATTAAGTTTTTCATCTGTTGTTTCTCTCAAAAACTCATTGCATAGGGATATTTGATAAAAAATCCTACTATAAAAGGCGAAGATAAAACCATCATCAGGACCCCAGGTCTGATAGTGGAAATCTTTTATAGTTTGATCATTCCAGGCTATGACAGCTTCATCAGTCGGCAATTCCTGATGATACCAATATCCACGTAAATATTGACCAAAACCTTCATCAATTCCCGATATATCAGCTTTTCCTGCCGGTCCTTGCTGTCCGGAAACAGCCAATCCGGCATACAATTTTGCCAATACTTTTATATATGATTCGGGATCATCATATACTACGGCAGAAGTTATAATATCTTTATCAAGTGGCACGGTATCCAAATCTTTGAAGCATCCGGTACCAAAAGAAAATAAAGTAACTAAACTCAATAATATTAAATATTTATATGTTTTCATTTTTTATAAAATTATTTATTATTTAAAAATCTACATTAACACCCAAAACATAAGTTCTAGGCCTCGGATAGACATTATTGTCAATACCATTTCCCAATTCAGGATCCAAACCGTCATAATTAGTAAAATAAAAAGGATTTTGGACAGTAGCATAAATTCTCATAAAATTCCCCAATAATTTGTTGAAATTATAACCAACGGTAAAATGGTCAAATCGTAAAAATGATGCTTCTTTTACAAAATAATCACTAAAAGTTAAATTACCCTGATCTTCCACATTTAAATCCAGTGCCGATTTGTGAATATTCCACAGAACTCCTCCTGTATTCAATCTATTAAGATAACCGATATCGGTTTCTACATTATTGTAAACATAATTGCCTATATTTGCTCTACCTGCAAATGTAAAATCAAAATTATTAATTTTAACTTTACTTGAAAATCCCATAGTATAATCAGGAGCCGGACTTTTATACCTGTATTTATCGTCACCATTGACTATTCCGTCTCCATTTAAATCCTCAAATTCTCCTTCAAGCAAATTTCCGTTATCATCATATTTTTGTTTATAAACATAAAAGGCATACGGTTCATATCCGACACTGTGAATTTGAATATTAGAGCCTACACCGCCTGCTATTCCTCCGGTAAGCACACCTTTATAAGTAGAATCTTGGATTGCGGTCAATTTTGTAATTTTAGATTTGTTATAAGATATATTATAACTAAAATCCCACTGGACATTGTCGGTTTTCACGGGAGTCATATTGACAGACAATTCCATTCCTTTACTTTCCATGGTTCCTACATTCGTAGTGATAAAATTAGTCAAGTTAGTACCGGCAGGTACTGGAATATAATTAAGCAAATCTTTCGTATTCTTTCTATACAGATCAAATGTTCCGGATAATCTGTCTTTAATTATAGAAAAATCAATACCTGCATTAATAGTTGCGGTTTCCTCCCATTTGATATTTTCATCATATCCATTGGGACGAAGAGTTGTTATAAAATCATTTCCAAACTGATACATTGCATTTACGTCTCCCAATTCATATCTGGCGAGATATGCATAATAATCTCCTATTTCCTGTTGTCCGGTAATTCCCCAGCCAAGCCTTAATTTTACATTATTAAAAAAAGTATTTTCGTTTTCAATTACTTTCACTGCCAAAGCTGCTGCCGGGAATAATCCCCATCTGTTTTCAGGGGCAAACCTTGATGTTCCGTCTCTTCTTACCGATAATGTCAAAATATATTTATCATAAAGAGAATAATTCATTCTCCCAAATAATGATAACAAATAGTATTCTCCTTGATCATCTCCTTTTTCGGTACGGGAAGGAGTACCGGCTTTATCCGTATTAGTATATGTATTGTGATTAAAAAAATGTTGCCATGAATATCCTCCCATCAAATCAAAATTGTGAATTCCTATCTCTTTTTTATAATTCAAATAAAATTCCAAAAGAGAATTCTTTTTTATTTGATTGTAACTATTATTGACACCTCCACCTGTAATTGTATCAAATGCAAAAGAAGCATAAGTAGGAACAGTTAAAGTGCCTTCTCCTTTGGAATAATCATAAGCCATATTCAGATTTGCTCTTAAAGCAGGTAAAAAGGGGAAAATATAATCTATCTTTGATCCTGCAATATATCTTAACACATCTGAATTATTATCTCTGAGTTCCAATAATGCGACCGGGTTGGTAGGAGCTATAAACCTTGGTCTGCCTTTATTGTCTGTCCATGTAGTATACCCCCCGTAAGGACTATCTGTATCTAAAACAGATTGTGTAGGGTCAAACCCCAGAGCTGCCCCGATTGCGCCCCTGTCTGCAAAATGATTTTTGGTTTTCATACCTTTCAAACTCAAATTTACTTGTAGCCTATTATCCAAAAATTGAGGATTCAAATTTATTCCTGCAGTATATCTGGTAAAGTTATCCGTTTTTAAAATACCGTTTTTATTAGAGTATCCAAAAGAAACCCTGTAGGGAACGATATTGTATGAACCTGATAAACTCAAAGAGTGATCCTGGCCTATAGCAGTATGATAAATTTCTTCTTGCCAATCCGTATTTGCATCCCCAAGCAAAGAATATTCTGTACTTTCCTCTCCAAACCGTGTTTTAATTAGATTTACATAATCATCTTTGTTCAAAACCGCAACTTTATTTTCTTTACTTCCCATTGATACATTTGCAGTATAAGAAACTCTCATTTCCTGACCTAATGATCCTTTTTTGGTCGTTATCATTATGACCCCACCCGATGCTCTATTTCCATAAATAGCAGTAGCTGATGCATCTTTCAAAACAGTGATACTCTCTATATCATTGGGATTAATAATATTTAGTGGATTCCTGCTCCCAGCAATACCTCCTCCTTCCGTTGGTATACCATCAATCACAATCAAAGGGTCATTTGATGCACTCAAAGAAGATTCTCCTCTAATCCTGATTTTAGATCCACCTCCCGGCGATCCATCGGTAGTAATTGTCACGCCGGAAATTTTACCCGCCATCAATTCCTGAGGACTTGTAATTGCTCCTTTATTGAACTTATCCGATGTTACCGTTTGCAAAGAACCTGTAACATCTTTTCTTTTAACAGTACCATAACCGATAACGACTACTTCATCCAATAATTCTCCTTGATGCATTTCAATATTAATGACATTTTGGTCATTAATATCAATTTCCTGCGGTTGATAACCAACGTAACTAAAAACAAGTGTGTTAAAACCCTCTGGTACTTTAATACTATAATCTCCATTGTAATCCGTTACTGTGCCAACAGCCGCAGAGTCTTTCAAAACAATGTAAACACCTA
Source organism: Saprospiraceae bacterium (assembly GCA_026985735.1). Taxonomy (GTDB): domain Bacteria; phylum Bacteroidota; class Bacteroidia; order Chitinophagales; family Saprospiraceae; genus JADJGA01. The sequence goes on along the minus strand of JALSPW010000105.1, from coordinate 52 downwards.
TCAAAGGCTCCTTAGTTCCGGCATCTTTCACATTACCAGTTATTGTTTTTTG
>JALSPW010000104.1 GCA_026985735.1 Saprospiraceae bacterium | reverse complement strand
CAATACAATACTTATAACCGGGAAAAACCGAAAATTTCTTGCATAATTAATTATTTTATAGTAGCTTTGTATCTAATTGGTATTCCCCCATATAGCCGATGTGCAGATTATTTTATTTTTTTAATTTATAAAACTTTGTAATTATGAAAAACTTTATTAAATTTCACTCACTCACTCACTCACTCACTCACTCACTCACTCACTCGCCTTCATTTTAATTGTGTTTAGTCCGTTGATAATGAATGGACAAGTATATACGTATAATGGAACTGTGCAAGAAAGTTTGCCTTGCAATACTAATATCACAGTTAATTATCATGTTGTAATGGAACATATTCAAGGAGATTGTGGGAGCTGGAAATTCAGTGTAACATTTCCTCAACTTTCAAATGGTTCTACTTATGAGCCTAACCTTAAAGATGTAGAGTGGCGAAATGTTGTTACTAATGAAAATGAGTATGGTAGTCCTGCCTTCTTTAGAGTATCGTCTCCAATAGCGTATATAGAAATGACGTTTGTAGTTAAGGATAATTGTGTTCCTGCAGGTAAGCATCAGATAACTTTGGATCCAATGTATATTTCACAACAGGAAACATGTTATACTTGTAGGAGTGTTATCAATTATTGTGATATGACTAATTGTACCTCAATGGCGAATCTTAATGTGTATGAGAGGCTAATCGGTTTTAAAGTATATGAACACGCTATAGATGATTGCTACTCAGTGAACGGTAGTAATAATCCCGGTGGGGTTTTTCATTTTCCATATAAGGTATATTCTGATAATAATTGTGAGTTGGATCCTTCGGATCATGATTTATATGATTTTGTAAATGATCTTAACCAGTTTTTAACTCCTGCTTATGGACATTCGGGTTACGCATATATTGTGCATTATAATGCTGAGTTTTCTTGTAAAATGAAAATTAAAGTGATTGATTCGGATATTATACTAAATGGAGTAAATGTAATATGTTATACATTAACTAATGATTTTGATCAAAACGGTTTGTGTATAAATGCTTCTATTGGCTCTACGCTTACTAGTCCGGTATTAATAGAAGCAGAAGTGCAAGAGTGTTCCGGTGTTGATATTTCAGGAGTAGTCTGTATGGGAAGTAATGCTAATGAAGAAGATATGGGATTGGATTTAGTTTCTTCAGGTGATGAATATTTGGAGTTGTTTGAAGTAAAGGTCTCTCCGACACAGACGGATGACCGGGTGAAAATTGATATTACGGATGATAATATAGGCTATGAAATAGAGATTAGAAACCTTGTTGGCGATATAATGCAAAAGAGTTCTATAGTTGGGCAAAACACATCTCTATCTATTGGTGTTAAAGATTATATGCCCGGATTATATTTTATTATAGTGAAATCGATGAAAACAGGGCGAAGTAAAATAGAAAAATTTATAAAATTATAAGGTAGAGACAACTTAGAGAAACTTAATGATTAAAGAACTCGAAGGCTATAATGAAGAGATAAAAAATTAATTGAGATTTTTATAGTCTTCGGGTTTTATCGGATAAAACGAACATAAAATTTATTAATCAAGAATTTTATTTAGAATTGTTATTAAAAAAAATCAAAGTTTGCGAATGTATTTTAAACAGGTAAAATGGAAAAGGAAATATTTATATTAAAAACAAAACAAATAATAAATATTATATTTTTTATTTTTTTTTCAATTAGAGCAGATGCTCAAATAATAAAAATATTTTCACCGAATGCAGAAAGTAATTATTATTTTGGAAGCTATGTAGGTATTGATAATGGTAAAATAGCTATTCTAGAAGAGCAAAATAAGTGGAATTCGGAATATAATATAATACATTTGTATGAAAAAAAAGCTTCAAAATTGGATTATATGTTTGGAGAAAAGACTAAGTTATATATGGATGTCGGGTTCAATTTAGGAGGAGGAGGCAGTTCAATACGATTGGAGCAAGGTATTGTGATTGAACATTTTCCGTATTCTACAAATGCATCGTTTCCGGACACTCTGTTTTTCAAAAAACCGCTCAAAGATAAGTTGGAAACACAAAGTAGTTATTTGTTTCATTCTTATGATGGTTTTAGTAACTTTTGTATTAAAAATGATTGGTTGATGTATAGGATTAAAGGAGTAATACACGGAAAATCATATCAAAAAGATTGTTTTATAAAAAAAATAAATGATAAGTGGGTTATTCAGGATAGTTTTAAGTATTGGAGTACTGAAGATGATTTTTATATTGTCGGAAGTTCTAACGAATTTCAAATGACAAATAGATTTGTTATTGCAGCTGATGGATTTTATGGTAAAAAAGGAATGGGGAAAGTATTTATTTATGAAAAAATCGGAGAGCACTGGAGATTATTTCAAGAGATATTTCATCCGGAATCATCTGGAGATAAAGGCGATTTTTTTGGTTATAATACTGAAATATCAGAGGATAATCAATTTTTGTTTATTGGAGCTCATTATTCTACTGATAAAATACCAAAAGTTTATGTATATAAATTGGCTGAAGATTCTTTTAAACTTTATCAAATTTTGACAGAGCCCGATTTTACAGGTCATGAATTTTATGGTACTGGCATTAGTATTGAGAATGGAGTTTTATTATTTGGTCGATATAGTTTTAAGAAAAGAGGGATGATTTATCAATATTATTATAATGGAAATAAATGGATGAAAAAAGCTGAGATACAACCGGAGCTAGGATTGGAAAGAGATGCTTTTGGTGTTAGTATTGACCAAGAAGGAGAAACTGTGGTTGTTGGAGCTTATTTAGATTCTACATTTCATTTTTATCCTAACGGTGCTGCCTACATTTTCCAAATTCCTGCCCGGGACACTCTCCGGGCTGAGATATGTCAGGGACAGAGCTATACATTCAATGATACGGTGATATATGACGAGGGGCATTATACCGATACCTTGCTCGCTTCGTATGGAGTTGATAGCGTGGTGCAGCTATATCTCACGGTACATCCTGAGGCAAGAGTGGAGATAGATACGGTGCTATGTGAAAAAGGGGACATGCTGCAGGTGGGAGATAGCATATTGACAGAAGCGGGAGTGTATGAGATTAGGCTCAAGGATATGTTCGGCTGCGATAGTATAGTCACGGTGCATTTGGATTATGAAAGTCTGGAAGTTGCGGATAGCATCACGGCAGACTATGGTTGTGAAAACGGGAAAATAGACCTTATACTTCAAAATGCCAATAATCCGCCTTATGCATTTTCGTGGAGTGGTGGAGAGAGGACGGAAGATATATCCGGACTGTCATCAGGGGTATATACCGTAAAAATCATGGATAAAAGCGGCTGTGAGTATCAATATGAGTACACGGTAGACGACTCAATAGCATACCTGATACCCAATGCATTTTTTCCTTCGGGACAAGAAGAACTAAATAAGACCTTCCGCATATATCAAGCAAAAGATGTTGATGTATTATCGACGGAGATATATGATCGCTGGGGCGAAAAAATCTTCAACGTAGGACAAAATGAATACTGGGACGGCACATATCAAGGCAAAATGCAGTCCCCCGGCGTGTATCTATACCGGATAGTGATAGATTCGCCATGTGGGGAGGAAGTGAAAACGGGGCAGGTGATGCTGTTGAGGTAGGAAGTTCAAAGTTCAAAGACAAAAGTTCAAAGGCAAAAGTTCAAAAGTTTGGAAGATAAAAGATAAAAGGAAAAAGATAAAATGTGAAAATTTGAAAATGAGGGAATGCCTTTAAATGGCGTTTCAAATTTATTTGAAACAAAAAAAACCAGCGGAACTTGCCG
>JALSPW010000103.1 GCA_026985735.1 Saprospiraceae bacterium | reverse complement strand
TTCTACATTATCAAGCCTGTTTAGAATCATCGTTAAACCCTGACGAAATATCTGATGGTCGTCAACTGTAATTATTTTTATTATTTTTCCGGCCATAGCTTAAATATTTATTTTAATTGTAACATTTGTTCCAAGTCCTTTTTCAGAAGTGAATTTTAATTCCCCCCACAAAGATTTAATTCTGTCATACAAATTGCTCAATCCGATTCCCGTCTCATCATTTAATTGTTCCACCACATCAAATCCATTACCATCATCCTGATATAATAATCTCAACTCATCATTATTAAGGAAAAATTCCAAATAGATATTTTCTGCATTTGCATGTTTTAGCGAATTGTTAATCAACTCCTGGATTACACGATATAAAATCAATTCGGTTGATATATCAAAACGTTTGGCATTTGTCTTGTCTTCCAAATTGATATTAATCTGTTTTGACATTTGTATTTTTTTGCAAAAATTGTGGATGGAAGTAATCAAGCCTTTATTTGATAATTCCACAGGTAGAATATTATTGGAAATAAATAATGACAATATTATTTCTGATTTGGTAGATATTTCACCCAATATATTTCTTGTAAAAAGAAGTATAATTATTCCATGCACACTGATGATGCAATAATATTGCTGTTCAGAAAATATAGCTTTTTTCCAATATCCCAGAAATCCAAAATTATTGTACCCAATGCAATCAAAAGACCAAGTATGCAGTTTAACCTCTTCGATGATTCCGGTATTTTTTAAAGAAAAATCAACGTCATTGTTACAGATATCCAGCTTGAAATTGATCCCGTTGACAGCTTGAAGCCCAATTGATGAAAGAGGAATGCTTTGTTCGATCACATGGCCCTTTTGTTTATTATTGATTCGAGAATTTACAATATTGACAAACCTTTTGAATAGGATATTCTGTCCAAAATCTTTTATTTCGTATGCAATATTAAGATAGTCCAAGTCCCAACAGATATACACATCAACTGTATTTCTCGATAGAGGCATTTTTACCAATGATTCATAATTTTCAGGATAATCAAGCGAAAAAGGAAATTCCTTTGGAGAATGAAGAATTTGCGCAGTATCTTTAAATCTATAGTGGAAAAAAGTCTTCCTGTCATTTAGTTTGCCGTCTGTTTTAATATTATTTGAGCTGTATGGTATCTCTATGAGCTTATTGGGATCAAATGAATTTGTTTGAGGCAATAAAACAACACTATTGAAAACGATAGTCAATATAAAAACAAATGTTTTATTTCTGTTTATAAAAAACAAAATGCGCTACTTTCTCACAAATATACTCAAACAATCTATGTTTTATATTATTTATAGTAGTTAATTTGATTTATCATTCACATTTCGTTACTCACAATTTTAAATTTCTTTTGCCTTGCTTCTTCGTTTTTTCTTAAAAAATGCTCATCTTTGCCAGTATTGATACCGGAATGAACCTCGCGTCCATTTTTACAAATCCTTCTGCTATGAGAAAGCGATTAATATTGATAATGATTCTCACACTTTCCAGTCAATATTTTTATGCTTATAATTATTCAAAAACTAATAGTATTGAATATGACACAATAGAAATTCAAAAATTGATTAAAAAAGGCTTTGATTTGTGTGCTGACAATTACTCCAAATCTCTTTATTATATTGATAAAGCTGAAAAAATGAGTAAACAGATAGGTTATCAACAAGGTTTGGGGGATTGCAATTATATCAGGAGTTGGGTTTATTATTATCGTAATGACTACAAAATATCTTTGGAGTATCTGGAAAAAGCGAAAGAAATATACTCAAAGCTTGGGTCAAATGCTGGAATGGCTAAATATTATTTGGGATTGGGACGTCTTGAAAATCTTTACGGGCACTACCTTAAAGCGGTAAAAGCTTATCAAAAAGCACTCAAATATGAAGATAGAAACAAAAATAAAAAAGCAATATCCAATCTTTTTAATCTTCTCGCAGCCGTAAATTTGGATTCGAAAAATCCCAAAATTGCTCTGAAATATGCAACAAAAGCCCTGGAAATTAAATACAAATTGGGTGACAAAAAAGAAATATCCAATTCTCTTGCGCTGTTAGGAGAGATTTATATAAAATTGGATAGCTTGATAATTGCTGAAGATTATTTCCTCAAATCTTTAAAGCTAAGGGAAGGGTTAAAAGATAATAGAAGAATTGCTTCTTCTTTGCACTCTTTGGCTAATGTGTACAATTTGAAGAAAGAGCCAGCCAAGGCGATAAAAGAACTTCAAAAGGCATTAACACTATTTCGCAACCTTGATGAAAAAACAGGAGAAGCAATATGTTTGTTAGAATTGAACAAGTCCTATTTATTATTGAGACAACCACAAAATAGTGAAAAATCTATTAATAAAGCTATGGAAATCTCAAAAATAACTGAGAATAAAAAAATATTGGAAGATTGCTACAGACAATATTCAATTGTGTATTCGCAAATGAATAATTATAAAAAAGCCTTCGATTATTTTAAGAAATATTCAGAAATAAAAGATAGTCTTGAAAGTGCTGAAAAGATAAAAGAATTTAATGCACTGGAAATAAAATTTCAATCTGAAAGGAAAGATTCAAAAATAAAACTTTTACAAAATAAAACTGAAATTCAGAAAAAGAATATAATTATATTGGTTCTTTTTGTAATTGCTTTAATAGCTCTCTCGATACTATTATTTTATTTTTATAAACTGAAATCGCACAAGCTTTTGACCCAAAAGAAATTATTTGAAAATGAGCAACTAATTCAAAAACAACAATTGAAAATAAAAGAAAACGAAACGCAGTTATTGAAAGGCAAATTAGAATCAAAGAATAGAGAATTGACCTCAAAGGTTCTAAATATGTTGATGATAAATAAGATGTTGGACGATATCGTAGGAAAATTGAACAACCTCAATAAAACCCTCCATAATTCAGCAGTATCAAAAAAAGAAATTTTAAAAATAATCAGAGAAATCGAAAATCATAGCGGGGAAGAGCTGTGGGATGATTTCAATAAAGTTTTTCAGGGAGTACATGCAGACTTTTACCAAAAATTATTGGATCTAAATCCGAATTTGAGTTCAGCAGAAATAAAAATGGCTTCTCTTCTTAGACTAAATCTAAGTACTAAAGAAATTGCTGCTATCACCTTCAAATCTGAAAGTAGTATAAAAACCACCAGGTATAGGCTTCGAAAAAAACTCAATATTCAAGCCCACAAAAGTCTGGTAAGTTTTATGATGAAACTTTAACTTTTACACTAAATACGCGGTTTATACTACAAAATCCTATGACAACTTAGTATAAAAATCAAGCGTGCTACTTTTTGTAACCTTATATACTACTTCTTGAAATGTGTATAAATTGACTATCACAACTAATCACCATACATTTGTATAGTAATAAATCAAGAAATGAAAAAAAATATTAAAAAAGAAATTATTGATACAAAAACAAATGAGGAAGAAATAAAAAAATTGAAAGAAAAACTTGAAAATCAAAAATCAATTTTAAAAAAGATTCTTAAAAAAATTCAAAATAAAAATTCAATTAACCATTAAAATTCTAACAAATGAAAAACAAATTTATTTTTATTGTAATACTTTTCTTTCAACTCAATTTATATGGACAATTACAGACAATTTCTTCAGTCGGAGAAACATTTATAAACGATAAGATTAATTTATCTTGGACAATGGGAGAAACTATTATCGATACATATACTTCAGGTGATATTTCATTAACACAAGGATTTCACCAATCTCAGTTGAACTTAACATCCACTTTTGCTCCTGACCAACTTTG
>JALSPW010000102.1 GCA_026985735.1 Saprospiraceae bacterium | reverse complement strand
TCTCAAATTTATCTTCTTTGTACATTTTATACATTTGATGACGTATTACAAACACGGAGATTGCAGACATCATAAGCATATAAACAGGTATTGGTTCAACACTTTGGTTATTCACTAATTCCTCAAGGTTGTCAGTTGTAAAATATGCCGTAATAATCAATAACGAATTATTAATAAAATGTATAACAACCGGCACCCATAAACTGGATGACCAATAATAAGTATAACCTAAAATCAATCCCAGAAAAAATCTTGGTAAAAATCCATCAAATTCCAGATGAAAAGCACTAAAAATGATTGCAGTCAGGATAATAGCAAAATCTTTCCTATTAAAAAATGCTAATAACTCTTTTTGAATTCCAGCTCTAAAAAATAACTCTTCTCCAATAGCAGGTAGAAATCCAACTAGAATTATATTTCTAAGTAATTCTCCTATTCCGTTCATTTTTAAAATATCCATTGTCATCCTTCCTATCATTTCACTCTCATCTGACAACCAATTAGAAAAAAACATTTTGGAATTCAAATCCGCTGAAAACTGAATTAAAGGATATGACAGAAAAAGTAAAAATATAGCATAGATAAAATATGAATTTCGTTTAGGTAAAATAAATCCTGTATTCAAATCCACATTTTTTTTTCGATAAACTAGGATATACAAGATTGCAGGTATCAAAACTCCTGTTAATTGACTCATTAATATATAATAATACAGGCCTATTTTATCTACGATTTCCACCGGAGTAAAATTCTCTATATTCTTTATTTCGCTGAAAGACAAGCCTATTGAAGAAACCACAAACAGATAACCAAAGATTTGAGAAATTATAAATAACGATAATATTCTAAAAAATACTTTCAAAATGCTTAATTTTGAACAAATTTAAAATTATTATTTAGATTGTAACTACTTAAGTGGAATCATTTTGATTAAAAATATTAATTTATTCAAAAATCTACTACATGAGTAATCACAATTAAAAACTGGTAAAATTATTCACTATGACAAAATTAAGTGTAAACATCAATAAAATAGCTTTAATAAGAAATGCAAGAGAAGGAAATTTACCTGATATATTCAAAATTGCCCAAGACATTGAACATTATGGAGCCGATGGAATTACTGTTCATCCCAGACCCGACGAAAGACATATCCTGTATTCGGATATTCCTGTTTTAAAAAAAATAGTCACTACGGAATTTAATATCGAAGGATTTCCCAGCGATAGATTTATGAAACTTGTAATTGACAATGCTCCACACCAATGTACATTGGTTCCTGACCCTCCGGATGTTTTGACCTCTAATACCGGTTGGGATACAATTAAAAACCAAAATTTACTTAAAGATATCATACAACAACTACATGAAAAAAAAATAAGAGTTTCAATATTTTTAAACCCTGTAGAAGAATTGGTTTATGCCGCAAAAGAAACAGGTACGGACAGAATTGAATTGTATACCGGTCCTTATGCACAAAAATATTCTAAAAACAAAAAAGAAGCAATATCCCTTTATATAAAAGCTGCTAAAATCGCAAAAAAAATCGGATTAGGATTAAATGCCGGCCATGATCTAAACCTTGATAATTTAAAATATTTCAATGAAAATATTCCATGGTTAGATGAAGTTTCAATAGGACATGCTTTGATAAGTGATGCGTTGTATTACGGTCTTCATAATACGGTTCAGATGTACAAAAATCTTTTAGTGCATTAAAGCAGTCCCGTTTTATACATACGAAAGCAGAGTATATTAACAAGCATTATAAATAGCTTAATTTATATTCCGTAAAAATTAAAATTCTAAAATTAAATACTTTACCGTTATTTAAAATTATTCCAAAAAAAAATAATATTTTTGTATAATTAATTGTTTGATATATTAGATTATAATCAAATAATTTAATGACAAATTAATTTTATAATAAAAAACATTATACAAATGAAAAAAGTAACAGTAGTAGGAGCAGGACATGTTGGCGCTACAGTAGCCGATGCAATAGCTCATAAAGACATAGTCAATCAAGTAGTACTCCTTGATATTTATGGCGATATGGCCAAAGGAAAAGCCTTGGATATATGGGAACAATCTCCAATCGGATATTATTCTACAAGACTCAAAGGAACTGAAGATTATAAAGATACTGCAGATTCCGATGTTGTTGTTATCACTGCCGGTATACCGAGAAAACCTGGTATGAGCAGAGATGATTTAATCACTACAAATGCAAAAATAGTAAAAACCGTTACGGAATCTATATTGAAATATTCAAAAGATCCAATTATCATCATTGTATCCAATCCATTGGACGTTATGACCTATGCTGCACATACTGCATCAGGCATGAACAGAAATAAAGTTTTCGGTATGGCAGGTGTTTTGGATACTGCAAGATTCAGATCATTTATAGCAGAAGAATTGAATGTTTCACCTAAGGATATTCAGTCTTTGTTAATGGGAGGACATGGTGATACTATGGTACCACTACCGAGATATACAACTATTGCAGGTATCCCATTAAGAGATATGATGGATGAAGAAACAATTACCAGATTAGTGGAAAGAACAAAAAAAGGTGGTGGTGAATTGGTTAAACTTATGGGGACATCAGCATGGTATGCTCCCGGCTCAGCTGCTGCACAAATGGTCGAATCCATAATCAAAGATGATGGAAGAATTTTCCCATGTTGTGTAAAACTGGAGGGAGAATATGATCTTGATAATGTATATTTGGGAGTACCTGTTCAACTAGGCAAAGAAGGAATAAAAAAATTGATTACTATCGATTTAAATAATGAAGAAAAAGAATTATTGAATACATCAGCAAATCATGTCAAAGCAGTAATGAAGGTATATGATGATCTTCAAAAATAAAAAAAACATTAAGCGTCAGTACTAAAACTGACCTTTATTAGTTTCAGAGTATTTTTTTTCAAGCCCTCTTTATTTCCCTAAAGAGGGTTTTTTTTATTTGTAGATATTATTTTCTCTGTTTATATCAACCATTCTTTTAGAAGGGTCAATAATAATTTTACTGATTTTCTCCGGTTTCTTTTCCACAGAAAACTCATAATATGGATTTACCCAATTCCATACCGGGAGTATTTCAAATTTATAATAGTCACTTTTTTTACTATCAAGCATCATATCCATAGGTATGTGGAAATACATATCAGTCCCATCTGTAAATTGAATTTCAACATCAACAGGCATTGGAAAATTTCCTTTATTGATTAATCTCACAATTGATTCACCCCCTTTTTGTTCTGTCAATGTATCTATTGCATAATCAGGATATTTCATAGAATAAACAAAATACTCCAGATACCAGTCGAGTTCCAATCCAGATACTTTTTCCATTATCCTGATAAAATCAATGGGGCCGGGATGTTTAAATTTCCATGTATCAAAATATAACAACAATCCTTTGTCAAATGATTTTTTACCAATAATATATTCCAATTGTTTTAAAAATATTTCACCTCCCGTATAAGCATTAGCCCAATATGCATAATTTGTATTGTAATGGTCAGAATGAGTACTTAAAGGCTCTCTATATGGTGATTCAATATATTTATTCCATTTTTGATAATCCTTTTCAAACGGGAAATCCGGAAATTTTCGGTTAATCAAGCCTAAATTATTTAAATAATCAAGAATTTCAACCGTAGCAAAACTGGTAAAACCTTCATCCATCCATGGATACATACTTTCGTTAGTGGCCAATGTCATTTGATACCAACTATGCATAAACTCATGTGTCCATATACCTACAAGACTTTTTACAGATCTGTTTCCTGTTATCAGTGTAGCGAGTGGATATTCCATACCGCCATCTCCTCCTTCGATAAAAGAATAAGTATCATATTGATATTTGCCATATCTCTCATTCATAAAATCAAATGCTGTGAGAATTATCTTACCGGCCTGATGCCATATACTGTCTCGTCTATCCGATTGCTGATAATAAAAATTAAGTGTCGTCCCTGACTTTGTTTTCAGGCTAAAATCCGTATAATCTCTATCTGCCGCCCAAACAAAATCATGTACATTTTTAGATTTAAAATGATATCTTGTCCTGTTATTGCCAAGTGATATCCTATCAATTAAATGAGCACCGGCAGCAATTATATAATCACTATCAATATCAATAGTAACATCAAAATCACCCCAAACGCCATAAAATTCCCTACCTATATATTGATCGGCGTGCCAGCCCATATAGTCATATTCAGCAAGTTTCGGGTACCATTGTGCCATACTATAATCAATACCTTGAGGACTATCCCTTCCTGCTCTTCGACACATTTTGGGAACCTGTACTTCAAAAATCATATCCAATATCGTACTATCCTTAGGCAACAAAGGCGTATTTAATTCAAGCTCTAAAATCGTTTCTTCAATATTGTATTTTACTTTCTTTCCATTCTGAGTTAAAATTAGGATTTTCTCAAAACCAATTTCATCAGATTTTAAATTCTTTATCGTTTTATCGAGATTTCGATCGGGATCAGGCAAATACTGATTTCTAATATCCATCATACTTCCAGGCCGAAAAGCATTATAAAAAAGATGATAATATAATTTTCTTAACGTATCCGGTGAGTTATTAAAATAAACCAAATGTTGTGAACCTCTATATTGATGTTTTACAACATCCATATCTATTTTCATATTATAATTTACTTTTTGCTGCCAATAAGATGTATTTTGCGCAAAAAAAACATGTGAATTACAAAAAACAGCTATTATAATAAGTATAATTCTCATTTTCATTTTTATCTTTTGATTAATATTTACAAAACCAATCTATGGATTTAATATCCCAATGGTATTTTTTAGATGAAACAAATAAAAATATAGCTCCGAGTACTATTATTTCCAAAGCTAAAATCACAGGTGATATTTTAGAATTAATAAACAAAGAATCCGTTTGCATAGCAGCCCCTTCATAAGTCACTATCAGAGCACCAAATATATTTGTAGCGGTATGTACACCTATAGCCAATTCAAGTCTGTCATCAAAAATCACTATTAGACCAAGCAAAATTGCGGCGGATATATAATAACTCATCATCGGCCAAAAGCCATATTTTACCGTTTCGGGATTTAATCCGTGCATAAACGCAAAGATAACTATACTCACCAGAAACCCCATAAAGACATTTTTTGTATTATATGAAACAGCCTGATATATATATCCTCTAGTAAACACTTCTTCAAATGTAGTCTGAACCGGTAAAATAAATAAACAAATCAATAACAAAACAATAAATGAAGAATCAGGTGCTCTAAAATGATATCTATCAGGATGATTAAAATATGTTAGAATTTCTACTAATAAAAGCAATAAAAACCAAAATCCTGTACTCCAGAGAATTCTATTCCAATCTATTTTCATTGTACTTGATATCAATGATACTACTTTTCTCTTATGAATATATTTTATACTAAGGGCTAAAGCAACAAAAGCGAATATAAAAATGAGCAATATCAAAAACAAGCCTTCATTTGAAGAAATATGAAAAAGTGAAAAATCCGGATTTCCCTGAAATTCCAACAGTGCATTTGTCCCGATATCATTGTATTTGTTCATTGCAAAATAAAAGGCTATCAACATAGGTATTTGTCCCAGTAAATAACCAAATATCGTGAACACAATAGTAAATATATAATGGACTATTCCATTTCTACCCTTTTCAACATTTTTACAAAACATAAAATACCTATTAAATTATTTTATTGAAGCTGCCTGATGATTAAATCCAATTCCGGGAGCAGGAGGTATGTCATCATCATAATCTTCCCATTCAGTAATGGCATCAATAAATTGTTCCGCATACCTCAGTATATTTACATCCTTCAATTCATGAGGCCGGACTATTTCAAGCATCTTGGGAGCCTTGGGATCCCCGATTCCTTCTATATAAGGATAATTTACCCATATAGATATTTTACCGTTAAACAATTGTTGGAACATAAGCATTCCACCTATCCTGATCAAAGGTTTCTTCACGGCTTTTGACACTTTTTCATAGATACCACTTTCCTTTGTTCCGGTGGTGAGCGAAATTGCTTCCAATCCTTCAAATTGGTCATGAACAATTACTTCTGCTATCAATCCGGATTCTTTTACTATTTTTTCCAAATTATTGATAATCATCTTTTTTTTATTCTTCTTCCATTCTTTACGATAACTTTCCGTATTTTTAAGAATGGAATTCATTGATTTAACTTTATTAATTATTTTTGAATATGTCATAATAAACTTATTAGTATTTGTAAACTCAAATAAATATTGCAGATTTATTAAACAAAGGTAAATAAAAAATAAAACAAATAATATTTTATCAAAAATTATGTTATTATTTATAAAATCCAAACTATGAAAAACTTGTATCTATTTTCAATTCTACTTTTATTTTCAGGTTTCAATTTATTTTCTCAGGAGACGACATCTGTTTCGCAAGATAAAATGATGTTAGGAGAAATTAACAAAGCCGCATTTTTGCAAGATCCTTATGCTGACTGGTACGAAGATGAATATCAAAATTATACATTAGATGTAAAAACATTATATGGCATAAAGGACAAAATAAAAAGCACCAAAATCAAAGTATTTTTCGGTTCATGGTGTAGTGATAGCCGTAGAGAAGTGCCAAGATTTATCAAACTACTTGATTACCTTGGTTTTGATTATAAAAATGTTCAGTTTATCGCTTTAGACAGAAAAAAAGCAGCTCCTGATTATCAAAAAAACATATATGATATTCAATATGTTCCGACTTTTATTTTCTTTAGAAATGGAAAAGAAATAGGCCGGATTATAGAATCTCCCCAAGATACACTTGAAAAAGATATAGCGGGAATATTGAAATAAAACTTAGTTTATTTTATTTTCATCTTGTCTGGTCTACACTTTTATTTGAATTGATTTCAGCATATTCTTAAAATAATTTTTTTCACAATTTGTTATATTCGCATTCATTTGCTTATATATGATTTTTCATGTATATTTGTACAAAATCACATTTATGTCTGACAAAACAAGTATGGAAAACAATAAATCCATGTCTCAAAAAATAAAAGAACTATTTAATCTCAATACCGATAAGGCAAGCAATCAAGAAATAATAGACGATATAAAAAAGGATGCTGTCTTCAAGGGTACAAACCTATGGATATTAATTTTTGCAATAATCATTTGCTCGGTAGGTCTTGATATTAATTCAACGGCTGTAATAATTGGGGGAATGTTGATTTCTCCATTAATGGGACCTTTAATGGGTATAGGTATGGGGCTTAGCAGAAATGATCTCGATCTGCTAAAAACATCCGGTTATAATATTGGTATAGCAATTGTTTTAAGTATAATAACTTCTGCTTTATATTTCTATATTTCCCCACTTGACAAAGTACAATCGGAACTATTATCCAGGACATCACCCGCTATTTGGGACGTGATTATTGCTATTTCAGGTGGTTTTGCCGGAATAATAGCATATACTAGAAAAGAAAAAAACAATGTAATTCCGGGAGTTGCGATTGCTACAGCCTTAATGCCACCTTTAAGCACTGCTGGTTTTGGAATAGCAACAGGGAATATGCATTTTTTTTGGGGAGCTTTATATTTATTTTTAATAAACAGTATCTTTATCAGTGCCGGCACTTATATTATTATCAGGATTCTAAAAATAAGAAGAAAGCAATTTGTAGATCCTGAAAAACAAAAAAGAGTAAAGAGAATTGTAATATTCTTAATACTATTATTTATCGCTCCTTCGGTTTATACCGGTTATTTAATGGTTAAAGAAAGTGAATTTGAGAAAAATGCTACAAATTTCATCAGCGATGAATTTGATTTTGACAAAACATTTATTATTTCAAAAAAAATACAATATGATTCTAAAAATCCTAAAATAGAAATTACATTATATGGCAATCCTATTGACAGTTTGGAAATTGCAAAATTGAAAAAAAACCTTGACAAATATGGTCTTGGCAATACACGTTTAGTAATAAATCAAGCGGAAATTTCAAAAAAAGAAGAAATATCTCTGGATTTACTAAAAGAAAATGTAAAAACAGATATTCTTGAATCTATTTTTGAAAAAAACAATCAAACATTAAGGCAAAAGGATTCTATTATCTATATTCTTAAAAGTAAATTAAAGCATTTGCAAAAAGAAACTATTCCATTAAAGCAAATAGCCAATGAAGCTAAAATATACTACCCTGAACTTGAAAAAATTTCAATTTCAATGAATCCAGAATATAATTTATCCTCAGGGCGTCAAAACACTTTGCCTGTCGCAATAATCAAATTTTCAAAAAAATCAAAACAAAGAGATACCCAAAAGCTAAAAAAATGGCTTATGACACGATTAAATTCGGATACAATGAAGATTATTATTGAATAATTCCATATTATTCTAAAGTTTCTCCCTCTATATAAGGTGCACCAACCTTTTTGAGTTCCTTTTCAAGTTTAGGTATACGGTTATTTTTGATATTCATCATCTTTTTAAGCAATCGGTCATATTCTTTTTTAGCGACTTCAAATGTTTTTTTATGCATCTTAGTAGGACCATAAGTAGAATTCATAACGCCGCTTATTAATACTCTCAATCTATCTTGTATTCCGGGAGTATTATGTTCACCTACCTCATTTTTTGAGGGGCTTCCATAAAGATCGATCTCAATATTTAAAATATCCTGTTTCAAATTATAGATTTTTTTATTTAGTTCAAAATCATATTTATCAGCTCTTCCCAATGCTTTTTGCATAGCAAGAGATGTCTTTTTAATTTTATCAAAATTGATTTTCAACATCTGAAAATCCGAATTAAAATCAGCTAATTTTTTCCAGAATTGTGTCACATCATTATAATCTGCACCTTTAAGGGCAGGTTTTTTCAATGGTATTACATCAAATTCAACAGTATCGCTCAATATCTTACTAATACCATCAGTTTCCAAACTAAGAAATACTTTATAACGACCGGGAGCAACCATAAACCCTCTGTTCATTCGGGGCATATCACCCATTTGATTAAAATTACTCAATCTAACCGGATTTTTGGAAGCAAATCGCAAATCCCAATTCACCCGATGTATTCCTTTTTTCCCAGAACCTGATATTTTTTTAATAAGATTGCCATTTTGACTTAGTACGTTTAAAAATATTTCAGGTTTATCCTGATTCACTTCCTTATCCAAATTATCCCAACCCGGAAATTCAATATCTTTGTTTTTTTTCTCCAACATCTTTTCTTTATCCTGCCTTATTTGTTTCAAACTCTTAACATCTTCCTTTAGATAATAAGTAAAAACAGCTCCGAAAGGTGGATTTGGAGCTGTATAATAGCTCTCTCCCTGACTACCTTTTTTTCCCCCGCCCAATTTACCTCTCGGTATGTACCACAATGCATTTTTTACAGGAAATAACATAGCTTTTTGTTGTAAAACGGCCTCGTTTATATATCTGAGAGGAGTATAATCGTCCAATATAAAAAATCCCCTTCCAAAACTGGCTCCCACCAAATCGTGCTCACGCCTTTGAATGGCAAGGTCTCTAAATGAGATATTTGCGCCGGTATTCATTTTTATCCAATTTTCACCCCCGTTTATTGTAAAATATATGCCAAATTCAGTACCTATGAACAACAAATCAGGATTGACATCATCTTGCACCAATCTCCACACTATCAAAGGATGAGGTAGGTCTCCCGTAATATCTTTCCAGGTTTCACCTTTATTTTCACTTTTATATAATAGCGGCATAAAATCTCCGAATTTATGATTATCAAGACAAACATATACAGTATTTTCTTCAAAAAGATCCGCCTTTATATCATTTACAAAAGCTTTTTTATCAATTCCGGGCAGGTCTGTTACCTCTATTTTTTTCCAATGTTTACCGCCATTGTCAGTAATCTGAATCAATCCGTCATCAGTACCCGCATATATCACGCCTTCTTTGACCGGTGATTCGGCAATAGATGTGATAGTAT
This sequence comes from Saprospiraceae bacterium, assembly GCA_026985735.1. GTDB lineage: Bacteria > Bacteroidota > Bacteroidia > Chitinophagales > Saprospiraceae > JADJGA01. The sequence goes on along the minus strand of JALSPW010000102.1, from coordinate 37,525 downwards.
TGTAGGTGGACATCGCATAAACATCCCAAGGAGAATCCCATGATTGTTTTTTACCCATTATCGGCATATTAAATCTTTCTTCGTAATTGGTCAAATCTCCGGATATGGGCGTCCAATCATCTCCTCTGTTATCCGATTTCCAGATTCTATAGGATCCATAATACAATCTTGTCGGAGAATGAGGGCTTACCAAAACAGGGGAATCCCAATTGAATCTTTCAAAGGGTTCTCCTTCACCGGGTTGAGGTTGAATATGTATTATTTCTCCGGTTGTCCTGTCAATTCTAACCAGATTCCCTTCTTGCCATTCCGCATACATAATATCCGGATTCCCCGGTTCAGTTGCAGGTTGATGTCCATCTGCAAATAACACTATCTCCCAATCCCTATTTGATATTCCTGATCTATCATCTGTTCGAGAAGGGCCACCTTGTGTATTATTGTCTTGAGTACCACCATAAATCCAATAAAAAGGTCTTGAATCATCCACTGCAACTTTATAAAATTGAGTAACCGGCAAATTATTGACAAATTTCCATGTTTTAGTATCATCAAAAGATTCATACAAACCACCATCGGTTCCAACCATTAAATAATCAGGATCATTTTTTAAAAATACCAACGCATGATTATCCGAATGTTTATTTTTCTCAGGCATTTGTTTAAAGGTTTTACCACCGTCTTCCGAAACCAACATTCTGACATTAGCAAGATAAATTCTATCAAATTTATGCGGACTAGCCCATAATTCCTGATAATAATGGGGTCCTGTCGCACCACTTACCGTATTGGATTGCTTCACCCATGTTTCACCCATATTTTCGGATTTATATACTGCTCCTTTTCTTCTGTTCAACTCTACCGCAGCATATATCACATTATGATTTATTGGAGAAACGGCTATTCCTATTTTACCTTTCTTGCCCTTTGGCATTCCATTCATTATCTTTTTCCAAGTATCACCACCATTATCCGAACGGTAAATAGCCGTATTAAAACCACCTCCCATATAAGCAGCAATAGTTCTATGCCTTTCCCAAGTTGCTGCATAAAGTCTGTCAGGATTTTCAGGGTCAATATCAATGTCGGTAACTCCTGTCCACGTATCATCACCAAGGGTTCTTTTCCATGTTTTGCCACCATCAATAGATTTATAAAAACCTCTTTCTCCACCTTTTGCCCACAAGGGACCTTGGGCAGCCACCCAAATTATATTGGAATTTTCCGGATGAATAATTATTTCGGAAATATGTTCTGATTTTTTCAGTCCCATATTTATCCAAGTTACTCCATCATCGGTACTTTTGTATATCCCGTCACCAAATCCTACATGTCTTCCTCCTACATTTTCTCCCGTACCAACCCAAACGGTATGCGGATTTGAAGGATCAATGGCTATACAACCTATCGAAAAAGAATTTTGACCGTCAAATACAGATTTCCATGTAGTACCTGCATTTTTGGTTTTCCAAACACCACCCGAACCGACAGCAACATACCTAATATTAGGATTTTGGGGATGAATAGCAATATCTGCAATTCTTCCTGACATTAAAGCCGGACCAATATTTCTGAATTTCAATCCTGAAAAAGTGCTTTTATTCAACAGTGATTTATCATTTAATGACCTTTGAGCAGAAATTGAAAGCACAAATGAAAATAAAATCACAAAAGGGAACAAAATTTTATTCATAATTAGGAAATTGATTGTTATTATAATAAAATGCCCTAAATTACCAATATTAAATTTAATATAAAAAAATATCTGGAATTATTTCCACAATACTATTTTATATCTGTTTATATAATCATTCTAATTCGAGCACTTTATAGACAGACAATATTTATACAGGAGATTATTAAAAAAATGTAACTAACGGGAGGAAAGTAGTTTGAATCAAAAACATTACCAGATAAGAGTCTAAAAAGAAGACTCTTTTTTGCAACGATTATAAAATGAATATACTACAAATTTAATGGAAAATTAAATTTGCAGAATTAACATGACTCATATAATAAATCTATTCATTCTCAAATAAAGGGTCCCATACAACAAGTATTAAAGCACCGGTTTTAGATTCAAAAGGGCCATGAACATCACCGGCATCAAATAATTGATAAGAACCTTCCGGAAACAGTTGACCATCACTGATATATTCACCTTTCAATACAAAATGCTGCTCGGCTGTTAAATGGGAATGTGGTTTCATTGAAAAACCTGCTGGAAGCTTCAATAAAACCGTCCTATGCCCGTTTTGATCTCTAAGCACTTTTCTCAATGTCCCTTCATAGTATTCATCGGCTTTCTCCCAATTCTTGTCATCATATAAATTTAATAAATCTTTCATATTGTTTAAATTAAGTTAGTTATTTAATAATATTATCGAATTTATTCCGGCATTTTTTCTTTAAATTTAGACATTGCTTTTAATCAATAAGAATACAAAACGAAGAAATTATTATCTCATAATTATTTCAAATATACAATTTTTCATAAATAAAAGCAAGCCTTTAAGCATTCAATTCATACTTTAAAAGGCTTATAAATTACAGATTATATTTTAAAATGCATATAATCTATCCCTTTGCATCACAAATCGCATTAACATAATGAATTTAACACATAAATAGTGTCTGTCCATAAAATCATTAAAATTTAAAAATAAGCTTTTTGTTAAGAATCTCTCATACAGATTGGATATAATAAAAGAAAAGGGAAATTTTATAAATGCAACAGCATATAATTTCAATAAAAAATATTTTTTGTATATTTGTAGCATTCCTTAATAAGCAAAAACTTCTCAGTACAAATCATTATGGTGAAAATATTTTTTTCAAAATTCCGGACTGAGTTGTAAAAATAAATATTCTATAAAATGAAAAAAATAATTTATATTTTATTTTTATTATTTTTTACAGGTAATATAAATGCTCAAATTGAATCGGAAAATTTATTTTATATGGTAGATAAACCCGGTTCTTTTAAAAGTTTTAAAAACAATTTGGATTATATTTCCATAGTATGTCCACAAACATTTTTGGTTAGCAGCGAAGGGGTAATTTCAGGATCTGTAAATAAAAGAGTTCTTGAACTGGCAAAGGCACATGGTATAAAAGTAATGCCTTTGATTGTTAATAAAAAGTTCAACCGCCAAATATTGCATAATCTTGTATCCAATCCAAATGCCAGAAAAAGATCAATAGAGATGATGCTTAATTATGCTGAAAGATACGAACTTGACGGTTGGCAGTTTGATCTTGAGGCTCTACATATTACAGACAGAGACAGTTTCACCGTATATTTTAAAGAAACAGCTAAAGCATTTCATGAACATGGCTTGCAATTATCCGCTGCTGTAGTTCATAATTTTGAGAATGTTGGTGGTCCTAACGAATATACAAGGTTTTTATATGAATATTGGAGAGCAGGATATGATCTAAAAAAAATGGCAAATATAGGTGACTTTCTTTCAATAATGACATATAGCCAACATACAAGGCGTACTACCCCGGGTCCGGTAGCAAGTAAATTATGGATAAAAAAAGTTGTTGAATATTTATTATCCGAAGGCATTCCTGCAAATAAAATATCGGTAGGAATCCCAACATATTCTACTCACTGGTTTCCTGACTATACAGATGAAAAAGGAGGTTTCTCCAATTCGGAATCATTAGATTATGATAATGTTGAATATATTCTAGATAAAAACGACCTATCCCCTTTGTGGGATAAAGAAGCAGGATGTCATTATGCAATATGGGATAATGGCGGTATTTATGAATATATGTATATTGAAGATAGCAAATCGTTAGAAGAAAAACTTGATTATCTAAAAAAATATAAGTTACGTGGAATATCAGTGTGGGTATTAGGTTCTGAAGATCCTGATTTTTGGAAAATAATAAAAGAACAAACAATAAAAAAATAAGTACTCAAATAAATTTATTCATAACAACTGATACCATGAAAATCATATAGCCGGTAGTGAATATTCATTCGCAATTCAATTTTTAAAATTCACCTTTAATTAGTGCCTGTATATAAAATCATTAAACTTGGAACTTGAAATTTTTTCAGTAAACCGTCATCTGTTGTTATTAATCTAATCCTTAGAGAATCCGGGTTTTTTCAATAAAATAAACATATTTTTTTTATATGCTTCCACTCCTGGTTGGTCAAAAGGATTCACCCCAAGCATATACCCGCTTAAAGCACATGATTTCTCAAAGAAAAATATTAATTGTCCCAAATAATACTCGTCTATTTTTCCTATTTCCAATTCCAAAACAGGAACACCTCCTGTCCTATGTGCCATAATTGTCCCCTCTTGAGCTTTTCGATTGATTTCAAAAAAATCTTTTCCAGCTAAATAATTTAAATTATCCAGATTTTCTTTATCTTCAGGTACTATCAACTGCACCTTTGCCTGATTTACGGACAATACCGTTTCAAATAAAAATCTTTCTCCTTCCTGTATGTATTGCCCAAGTGAATGCAAATCGGTCGTATTTATAACTCCTGCAGGAAAAATACCTTTACCATTTTTACCTTCGCTTTCCCCAAACAATTGTTTCCACCATTCAATAAAATAAAATAAACCGGGATGATAAGAGGTTAAAATTTCAATTTTCTTCCCCTGTGCATACAACAAATTTCTAATAGCTGCATATTGAATTAAATCATTAGAACCAAATCCGGTAGTAGCACTTGTAATTTTATCAATATCCTTTGCACCTTGCAATATTTTTTCAATATCATAGCCCGCAATAGCAACGGGCAATAGACCTACAGGAGACAATACGGAAAATCTTCCTCCTACATCATCCGGAATAACAAAAGTTTGATAACCTTCTTTAAGCGAAAGCTGTTTAAGAGCTCCTTTATTTTTATCAGTGATAGCAATTATACGATGCGAAGCTTTATTTTTGCCAAATTTATTTTCTATATGTTTTTTCAGCAATCTAAAAGCAAGAGCAGGCTCTGTAGTGGTACCCGATTTTGAAATAACAACAATAGCATAATTCTTATCATTTAGATATTCCAATAATTGCTTATGATATTCACCGTCAAGATTAAATCCTGCATACAAAATTTCAGGTTTCCTTTTACCAAAATCATCTTCAAGAGCAGAAATAATGGCTTTTGCACCTAAGTATGAGCCTCCAATACCTACAATAACTACTGTATCTGCATGAGCCCTGATGTTTTTTGCCACTCTGTTTATTTCCTTATAGTCTTCTGAATATGGTAATCTTAACCAACCCAAAAAATTACTTCCAGCTCCTTTTCCTGATTCTAATAATTTCAACTTTTTTAAAGCACTATCCAAATATCTACTAAAATCATCATCACTAATAAAAGGTTTCACATTTTTAAATCCAAGTTTTATACTTTTCATCTGTTTAAAATTTTTTGTTTGCGATAATTTACAAAAAATTTATAATACATTCAGGAACTCACATAAATTTTTTTAATCATAATTTTGTGTGTATTTTATGATTAATAAAATTCATGTTCGTTTCAGTATTTATATATTTTTTAACAAACTCCTGTTTTTGTTTAAAGATTATATTAAAAAGCAAATTTACAATTATTTTATATATTGCATTGAAGATTTTTATATTTAAAAAAATTATTATACATTTGTGCTACATAAAAATGATTTAACTACTCAGGTAGAGTGCTTTTGAGAAAGGAAAGTTATATTTTTTAGTAATAAAAATTTAAGTACATGAAAATCAATATTAATAATAAAACAATTTTAATACCGGTATTAATCAGTTTATATATTTTGCTTATTGCCGGAATCAAACTAATGCCCCACCCTGATAATTTTACACCTATTTTAGGATTAGCCATTTTTGGTGGAGCTATGTTTATCAGAAAAAAAATATTTTTGTACATTACAATCTTATCTTTATTTATATCTGATTTTATTTTCAACAACTACATACATCCGGAATATTTTGCAAACAGATCAAACATAATTATTGTTGCCGACTACATGATTTGGGTATATCTGAGCATTTTTATTATAATAATTGCCGCATCATATATATTAAAGAAATTCAGCTATTTAAAACTGTTTTTCACAGCGATAGGAGGAGCCTTAATATTTTTTCTAATTACAAATTTTGGATCTTGGATGAGTTCTCCCGAACTTTATTCAAGAGATTTTTCAGGTTTAATAAACAGTTATGTTGCGGGAATTCCATTTTTCAGAAGTACATTAATAAGCAATATTATCTTTAGTTTTATCGTTTTTGGCATATATGATATTACTATCAAGTATGTATTAAAACTAAAGAGCGAGTTCTCTTTTGACGAATAAATAAATTAAAATGTTAAAAAACTGGCTTAAAAATAAAACTGAACGGTCTACTTTTGGAGTCTTTGCTTATCTAGGTGAAAAATTTGGAATTCAGAGCAGCAAAATGAGATTATATTTTATTTATGTATCGTTTTTAACATTAGGTTCACCTTTGATTTTTTATCTGATTGCATTATTTTGGCTTAATCTAAAAAAATACATACGAAAGACATATACACTTATTTTTGATTAACCGAATAAGATGAAAATGATAGAAAATCAATAGATTTAAACCCAGCGTTCTGTGTTCACTATGGGTTCCGGATAATCTTTTCCTAATTTTATATTTGCTTTTTTAAGTTCAGCCTCAGATACTTTATCAGGTTCATGGATACTATTATTTCCCAATGTTGACAATTCCGGTATCCAACGTCTAACGAACTCACCTTTAGGATCCAACTTTTTAGCTTTAGTAATAAAATTGCAATATCTGTCTTCTTTGGCATCAAAATTAACGCCTGCCATTGTATTCCAATTACCCCAATTACTACACGGATTATAATCTACCAAAACAGACTGAAAATATTCTGCACCAAGTTGCCAATTCACTTTCAATTCTTCTATTAAAAATTGCGATAAAATCCTTCTACCTTCAAAGGAAATAAAACCTGTCTGATTCAATTCTCTCATAAATGCATCGACTATCGGAACACCTGTTTTTGCATTTTTCCAAAGATTAAAAGCTTCCATATCATCTGTCAAATCAGATAAATCCAAACCTCTAATACCACCTTTTTCAAAAATCTTTATCACATATTTCTTTTCCTGTAATTTGAAAAAATCTCTTCTCATAAGGCCATGAATAATACAAGAAGCTCTATTGCTATGGTATTTATTCCCCATAAATCTATTTATATATTCATAAATGGTTTTTGGCGAGATACATCCTGTATTCAAATATGGACTCATGTGGGTAACAAGCACACTACCTTTTTTCTTTTTCTGTTTTAAACTCAGAGCTGTAGCTTTAAAATTATTTTTTATAAATTCTTCCATTCTTCTTATTGCCTCATATTCTCCACCCTTAAAAACAGTTGATTCCGGTATCTCATCAGGAGTAAAACCCAAATCTTCCATTGTTGGCAAAGGTTCGGACATTACATTATCCATATAAGGCAGAATCTTATCCGGAATAGGCAATGGTTTTCTTACAGGAACTATTTTACCGACTTCCCGGTAAAATGCGGCATAAGTATCGGGAGTATGTTTTATAGGAAAAGGCAAATCACCGGTATGATAAAGCATTTTACCTCTTGTAAACCTCAATTCTTGTCCTATCTGCCACAATTTCTTTTCCAATTCATCCTGGATAAATTCTTCTTCAGGAGTCCGCTCTCTATTACAATAAACCCATGTCGATTTAACTTTATGTGCGATTTCATAAATTATATCTTCTGTCTTACCATAACGAATAATCAAATCAATATTTCTTTCCCTAAAGGATTTCTTTAAATATGCAAGGGATTCCAAAATAAATTTAGCTCTATAAGGCCCAACCTGACGAAAACCATATTCTGTTTTATTATCATAGAGTCTTTTATCAAAAACATAAATTGGTATAATTACATCACATTGATTTGTCGCTTGTGTCAATGCCTCATTATCTCTTAATCTTAAATCGTGTCTAAACCAAACAATTCCTATTTTTATTCTCAAAACTATATTATTTTAATTGTTAACTTAAATATAGCAATATATACCAGATATTGATTTAAAAAGTCAAATATAAACAATACTTTTCACTTTTAACTGCATCACAATTCGTAATATCATGAAAACATAAAATCAATAATTATTTTTTTCAAAAAAGACAACTGCTATTTTAATATTATTTTGTTAAAAAACCATTTCAAATATATACCAAAAAAATTAATACTAAACTGTAACAAATATTAAAATTAAAAAAAGCATTTCTTATCTTTACTATGATAACAGTATAATATCAAATTGATAAACTAAAAGCCAAAGATACATAAAATTAATTTGTAAACAATATAAATTGCATAAAATTCAATCTCTTAATTTAATTATTTTTATTTAAATTATTCCTCTTCCAAAAGAGGTAAATTATGCATCCTCAAATATATCTGAGCAACAGTCAAAACATCTTTTTCACAATAAATTTTAATACGTTCCAAATCATTTTCTTCCCAATATACCATACCTACCATTGAACCGTCAATATCATCTTTAGGAGATTTTATACCAAGGATTGCTGCTAATAAATTGAGAGAAGTATAATTCTTATAATCACCGAATTTCCACATCTCCATAGTATCGCAAAGATGTTTTGTTTCCCATGGCTTTTTACCAGCAATATCAAGCATAGCGGGGAGAGGAAGACCATTTACTATCATTCTTCTGGACAAAAACGGGATATCAAACTCTTTAATATTATGACCACACAAAAAATATTTAGTAGGATTGTTGAAATGTTTATTTAGCAATGCTGAAAAATCTTCCAATACTTTTTTTTCATCCTCGCCGTAATATGAATTTAATCTCATTTCCTTTTTACCGTTTAATTCTTTTATATAACCAACGGAAATACAAACCACTTTAGCAAATTCCGCATATATTCCGGCTTTAGTCGAAAACAATTCAGCATAGCTAGCATCATTCTCTTCAGTATCTTTTAACCAATATTTGCTTTTCTTTTTCCAAAGCTCTTGCATTATTGGAGATAAATCATTAAAATCTTTGGAAACAGGCACTGTTTCAATATCTAAAAAAAGTATATTACTGATATTCATAAATTTAAAATTTGGTCAAAAATAGGAAAAAAAGGCTATTTCAAAAAATATTGCTATGTTTTGATTCAAAATACAGATTTTTTAGCAATAATAAATTACTTAGCAAATTATCCTGTGTAATATTAAGATGTCCAATCATGGTCTTCAGTATCATTACTTACCTGACTTTGTTTTTGTCGCAAATAAATTTGTGACACCTTTTAGGACTTGAAAGCACGCGATAGCATGACTTAAAAGCCGATTTAATATTTCATCATTAATTTATTTTATCTTTCAAACTTGAAACTTTCGAACCTGTCAATGCCTCAAATACTTTGCCCATTTTTTCCAAAAACATTTATTATAATCAGGAGGGGAAATAAAATTCATAAGTTCTTTTTTGACCGGATGGACAAAACTCAAACTATAGCTATGCAGACATATACTTCTATCTTGTATCTTCAAATTTGAACCATATTTAAAATCACCTACAACAGGATAGAATTCATTACTGAATTGCGCTCTAATCTGATGTGATCTTCCGGTAATTAGCCGGATATCTACAAGAGAAAGATTATCTATAACCCCAAGTAAATAAAATTCAAGTTCTGCTTTTTTACCTCCATTAATTTTATTTTTAAAGGCTGTAACAACATTAAGTTTATTATCCTTCACAAGAAAATGTTGCAATTTCCCGGATTTTTTTTTCATTACACCTTCTATAATAGCATAATACTTCTTATTAAATTCTTTAGCTTTCATTGAAACAGTTAAACGAGTCAGAGCTTTTGAAGTTCTGGCAAAAACCATAACTCCGCTTGTAGGTCTATCCAATCTATGCACGGAACCGAGAAATACATTTCCCGGTTTATTATATTTTGTTTTAATATAATTTTTCAAAATTTCAATTATACTATCATCATTGGTTTTATCTTTTTGAGACAAAATACCTGCCGGCTTATTCACAACAATTATGTGATTATCCTCATAAAGAATACTAACATTATTATTTATTTTATGCATTAAGATTGTTTTGCAATTATTCAGGTTAGATATTTCTTAAAATCAATATCATTAAAATCAAATGTTTTATCCGGATATTTCCCTTTATAACCGGTATAAAATTTTTTTAATATTGATAATTCTTCTTCATAAGTTTCAGCAGGAGTATGCGGTATATCAAAAACAACAGTTTTAGAATGGTAATCTATAGCGACCAATTGGATTTTGATTCCGGTAGCCTTAGCGATTGTATAAAATCCCGACCTAAGTCTCTTCACTTTTTTCCGTGTCCCCTCAGGAGTAAAAGTTATTCTTATCTCATCCTCACTATTAATAATATCAATAATTTGTTCTACTACACTTTCTTTTTTTTTCGTAGGATTTCTTTCGACAGGATAACCTCCCAAAGCCCTCATAATAAAACCGTAAGGCGGTTTAAATAAACTGGATTTACCCACAAATTTAATTTTCATCTCCATTTTCCACCTCACTAATATACCGATAGGAAAATCCCAATTTGATGTATGAGGCATAACAACAATCATAAGTTTTTTATCAGGAGCTTTCTTTCCCTTTATCTTCCAACCCCACAATTTTAAAATAAATATTGCGATAAGCTTTTTCATTTTTTTATTTTTATATTAAAACCAGGAAGTTGTTTTGCGCCTTCGTCTCCTCCTAGTTGTTTTTATACCAAGCACACCCAATAACCCTCTTGTCAATTCCCTTGCTACCGTTCTTCCTATTTGTCTTGAAGTAGTACTTGTCAATATTTTCTCAAGAGTACTTTTTTCTCTTTTTCTACTCCTGTTTAATTCCTTATATCCTTTTTCCACATTCGATTTATGTTCATCTTCACGGGCAGCATCCATCTTTGCAGATAACAATTCATAAGCACTTTCCCTGTCAATTGGAGTATTATATTTTTTAATCAATTTTGACTGATTGACCAAATAATTAATTTCATCATCAGTCAAAACATCCATTCTCGATTGAGGAGCTCTTAAATAAGTATGGACCAAAGGAGTTGGAATCCCCTTTTCATTCAATACCGTCACGATAGCCTCGCCTATCCCCAATCTGGTAATCAATTCATCAATATCATAATAATCTGTCAAGGGATAATTTTCCGCAGCTTTTTGAATTGCTTTCCTGTCTCTTGCTGTAAAAGCTCTCAGAGCATGTTGCACCTTCATACCCAACTGACTAAGAACTTCATCCGGAATATCGGTAGGATTCTGAGTAACAAAAAATACTCCTACTCCTTTGGATCTTATCAATTTCACTATTACTTCTATTTGGTCCAAAAGGGCATCACTTGCCTCTTCAAAAACCAGATGAGCCTCATCTATAAAAATAACTAATTTAGGTTTATCAAGATCTCCTTCCTCAGGAAAAATTGAATATATCTCTGCGAGCATTTGCAGCATAAATGTTGAAAATAATTTTGGCCTATCCTGAAGATCTGTCAATCTTAAAACGGAAACTATACCTTGCCCTTCACTATCAACCCTTAAAAGATCATGCACATCAAAAGACGGTTCACCGAAAAATATTTCTGCTCCTTGCTGTTCAAGTTCTACTATTTTCCGCAATATTGTACCAAGTGAAACAGATGACATTTTCCCATAAGTTTCCTCAAATCCTTCTTTACCGTCAGTGCTTAAATATTGTAATACTTTTTTAACATCTTTAAGATCAACTAATGGAATATCATTGTCATCGCAATATTTAAAAACCACTGCTATAATACCTGATTGCACATCATTTAATCCCAAAATCTTTGAAAATAAAATTGGTCCGAATTCTGAAACAGTCGCTCTCAAACGGACACCTTTCTCACCGGAAAGGGTCAAAAGTTCAACAGGGCTTCCCGAAGGAATATAAGGCAGACCGATTTTTTCATGTCTTTCTATTATTTTAGGATGCATATTTCCGGGGACAGCAATTCCACTTAAATCACCTTTGATATCCATTACAAGTGACGGCACACCATTAGCAGATAATTGTTCTGCCATTATTTGCAAAGTTTTTGTTTTACCCGTTCCGGTTGCACCCGCAATCAAACCATGCCTGTTAAATGTTTTCAAAGGCAATCTAACAAATGTATCTTTCAGTACTTCATCATCTAATTTAGCAGCACCCAAAATAAATGAATCATTTTTAAAATGATAACCATTATTTATTAATTCAATAAATTTTTGTTTTTTATCCATTATTGTCATTATTTTATATATTACAAAAATAGAAAAAATTTTATTACGTTAATTATGTTTACGTTATTTTTATATGGTTAAATTTTTAATAATGCATAAAACGGCAAAACTATTATTCTTTTTTATTTTACCATTTCTTTTAAATGCTCAAAAAAGTACTATTTTCGGTGTGATTACAGACGCTGTCACAAAAGATCCGGTAGAAGTAGTAACGGTTTTTATTGATGGAACAACTACAGCTGTGCAAACTGATTTTAACGGATTGTATAAACTTGATATTCCTGCAAATAAAAGTTTGGATATTATTTATACGCGAATAGGTTATAAAAAAACAAAATATCATATCAAAGGGCTTAGTAAAAACGAAAAACACCAAATAAACGTTGCTCTAATGCCTGATGATACAAAATATGAAGTAACAATTACCGATAGCCGGATTAATGATGTCGGTATGATACGTGAAGATATTGAAGAATTAAAACTTTTGCCAATTACATCTGGAAATTTTGAAAGTGTTTTGCCAAGTATAGCTCTTGGAACATCGACTGGGACAGGGGGAGAATTATCATCTCAATACAATGTGAGAGGTGGTAACTATGATGAAAATCTTGTTTATGTAAATGATTTTGAGATTTTCAGACCACAACTTATTCAAAATTCAGAACAAGAAGGATTAAGTTTTCCCAATCCTGATTTAATAAAAGATTTGTCTTTTTCTTCAGGTGGTTTTGAAGCAAAATACGGCAATAAAATGTCCTCTGTATTGGATATTCATTACAAGAGGCCTACGATTTTCAAATCTTCAATATCATTAAGTCTTTTAGGAGCTAATGCACATTTGGAAGGAAGTACCAAATTGGGGAAAAACAAGTGGAATAAACTGAGAATATTAACAGGATTAAGATATAAAGACAATCGCTATCTTCTTAACAGCCAAACCAAAAAAGGAGAGTATATCCCCACATTCACGGACATTCAGACATTTATTACTTATGATATAAACAAAGATATCCAGATTGCTTATCTCGGAAATTACAATGGTAATATTTTTAGATTAAAACCCAAGAGCCAGCAGGAAGTAACGGGAACAATCAGAAAAGCAATTAGATTTACCACATTCTTTGAAGGCAATGAAGTTGATGAATTCAATAGTTTCATGAATGGTCTCACATTGACATATGTTCCTGAAAGAAGAAAGAATCCATTTTATTTAAAACTTTTGGGGTCTTCATATATTGGATCAGAATCACAAAGATATGATATTCTCGGTGAATACCGTTTAAGCCAAATTGAAACAAATTTCGGCAGTGATAAGACGGGAGAAGAAATAAGCCTTTTAGGTATTGGAGCTCAACATAAATACACACGAGATTTTCTTTATTCACAAATATCCAATATTAAGCATATCGGAGGTATAGAGTTAAACCAATCCGGGATTTCAGGAATAGAAAGTTCTCATTTTATACAATGGGGTTTAGATTTTAAAAGAATGTATTTTTTCGATAAAATAAATGAGTGGGAAAGACTCGACTCGGCAGATTATTCAATTCCATATACCGATTCTATTGTATCATTACAGTATGTATTAAAAAGTAAAAATCAATTGAATAAAAACAATTTCAGTGCATTTGTTTCAGATACTTATTTCAGAAAAAATAAAAGTCATGAAATAAAGGCAACTGCAGGACTACGGTTTATGTATAGACCACTTAACGGTGAATTTCTCACAAGTCCAAGATTTCAGGTATCATATAAGCCATTGAATTGGAAGAGGGATATTGCTTTGAAACTATCGGGGGGACTATATTATCAACCACCGTTTTACAAAGAACACAGGCGAAGAAACGGTTCATTAAACCTTGATATAAAATCTCAAAAATCAATCCATATATTAGCAGGCATTAGCTATGATTTCTATTGGAAAAAAATCAGTAATAAAAAGATGAAATTAATTTCAGAACTTTATTATAAAAGGCTTGACAATCTGGTTTCTTATGATTATGATAACGTAAGAATTATTTATTCCGGAGAAAATGATTCCAAAGGGTATATTACCGGTATTGATTTCAGATTGAATGGAGAATTTGTTCCCGATGCAGAGTCGTGGATTAATATATCCATAATGCAAGCAAGGGAAAAACTAAATGGAATTCAACATAAAAAATGGGCGGACACTTCCTTGGTTAATACTCAATATGTACCCCGCCCTACTGACAGACTAGTTAATGTTTCATTATTTTTTCAGGATTATTTTAAAAACAATAAAAATTTCAAAGTGCATTTCAATCTTAATTTAGGTACAGGATTACCATTTGGATTTAAGGATGATAATATAGTAGTAAGAAATAACTACAGATATCCGCCTTATAGAAGAGTGGATATAGGTTTTTCATATTTGCTTTGGGATAAAACCATGAAAAGCCATAAACCGCTACATCCACTAAGATTTACACGAAACACTTGGGTCAGTTTGGAAATATTCAATCTTCTCGGTATAAACAATCCTTCTTCGGTAAACTGGGTAAGGACAATTACCGGTGGATATTATGCCATAAAAAACACTCTTACTTCAAGAAGAATAAATCTGAGATTCAAAATGGAAATATAATTTAAAAACAACTGACCTGTTTGGAATTAAGTTGACATAAAAATTAAAAAAATATTTTTCAAATCCTATCCTATCACTCCCATTCGTAAATCAACGTATACGATTATATTTCTTTTTGTCTTTGTCTTTTATCCTCACCTTAAGCCCCTCTCTTTTTTACAAATTAATGATATTTTTCAATCTTTGTACCAGGAAAGAGAGGAACTTTTACTCTCCCAGAAGTTAAATATATCCTGTTAAGATTATGCTTTTCCCACAATGATTAAGCGCCATTTCCCCCTTCTCTTTTTCCTTTTTGCCCTTTGTCTCTTAAACATAAAACATGAAAAATGGAACATGGAACTTGTAACTTGAAATATGAAAGATGTAACTTTAAACTTTGATTTTTAACCTTTATACTTTATACTCAAATCTACATTTTCCGGAACTAAAGAAGATGCATCACCTTTCACTCGAATTATTTCCCTGACAATAGTCGAGCTAATATGGCTATATCTCGGTCTGCTAATAAGAAAAACGGTTTCGATATCTTTATTTAGTTCGTGATTCAATTGAGCTATTGTTTTTTCATAATCAAAATCCGAAGCATTTCTCAGCCCTCTGATTATATATTTAGCACCTACTTTCTTGCAAAAATCGATAGTCAATCCATGAAATTCTCTAACCTCTATTTTACTTTCATTTTTAAAAACGCCATTAATCCAATCTATACGCTGTTCAAGTGGGAAGAGTTTATTTTTGCTTGTGTTCATTCCGATTGATATTATTATTTTATCAAATAGCGGACAAGCTCTCTGTATTAAATTAACATGACCTATTGTAATAGGATCAAATGAACCCGGAAAAACAGCTATTTTCATCTGTTTGTTACTTTTTTGTTAAATTCTGCATCTGAAACGAATTCATCATCCTGAATCATTTTCAACATTTTATTCGGATTAATTTTATTTTTATCAAATCTGATAAGCCAATAATCATTACTATCTCCTATTCTTTTCATTAATCTAACTCCGTATTTTTTATATTTTTGCAACCATCTCGACATTATCATACCTTTTCCTGATTTTATAATAATCTGATTTTCGATAATCTCCTCCCCTCTTTCTACAATAGACGGTTTTTCAGTCATAATCCAACCGTCCTTGGAATTCGCCAAGGTATCAAGTCTAATCATCAATTCTTTTAGTTTTTCAGGAAATTGAGATTTACCTTTGATTGTTTTTACTTTATCATCGTCTGAAAATGATATTGTTGTCGTCGGAGCGTCAACCAAATCCATACCATAAGTGTCATCAAACCGCCAGAATCTATTTTTCCTAAATAATTTCACTAATTCCGTATAATTTTTTTTATCTAACATTTTCTCATGCTTACCATTTTTGGTTGTATACCTTCTACCGTTATATTTTACCAGGCCTGTATTATAAATTGTCATAGTATATATCGGACATTTTCCAAAACAAGGCCCTTTACTATACACAATAACAGGAGAAGCCTTTTTAGGATTAGACTCCATTTTAACAGTACTGCATGCACCAAATACAAATACACTTATCAATCCGGCTACAAATAATTTTTTCATATATTTTTTTTATGCAAATTAAACAAATATTAATTAATTTTATTGTTAAAAAATAATAATCTTTTTAGTATTAACTATTTTTCCTGAATTTAATTGAATAAAGTACAACCCTGAATTAAAATAAACAGAACTTATATTTTTTACTGTTTCCCATTTCCCGAATTTCCCTGAATAAATTTCCCTTCCCCTAATATCATAAATTATCACATTAATTACTTCATCAGGGAAATATGTTCTAACCAAAGAAATACAATTATTTTTTACATAAAAATCTATTCCATCAAATAAATCCGTAACGATCTTAATATCACAAAGCGAATTGTTTATAATTAAGGATTTTCTATATATATTGATAGAAGCTTTCATCCTTTCAATCTGACCTTTGGTAAACATAAGACTGCAATGATCATTGGTATAATCCATGTAATTCATAAACATATCCATTGATCCGCAAGAGAATTTATCGCCCTTAGGGCAGCCTGAATAATAATTATACTGTAAGGGAGTATCTTCAACCTCATCATCATTTTCACATCCCGGATTATTTCCCCATATATGATATAGATCAAAATAATGTCCCATCTCATGAACTATAGTTTTTTTCTGAGTGCTATTCTTTTTGAGGTTTCCAATATTAATAACAATACCTTCTTCATTTGAATATTCAGGGTTAATACCTGGAAATGTAGATGTTCCAAAGTTATTTGACATTTCACCAATCCATATATTTATATATTTTTGAGGATCCCACAAATCCGAACCTCCAAATGATTTATGCTTGATCTTTAATCTTTTATTATCTCCTTCGACATATTGATCGGCAAAATTATTTTCTTCCGTTTCAAAAAATAAAATTCCTTTTATGACTTTTCCGGATTCATCTTTTTTCCCAATACAAAAATTTATTCTTAAGTTACCAATCAAATCATAAAATGTATCCGGAACATATTTCAGATCATAATTTTGTGCGTTAAAGGCATCATTCAATATATCCAGTTGCTCATAAACATCAGGAATCCTTACTTGAAAATCAGAGTTTTTCTTATTAAAAACATGAAACACAACCGGTATTGTAATTTCATCTCTTAAATCTAAATTTTCATCAAAAGCAGATATTATTTTTTCCTTATTCAGTAAAAAATTATTATAATCATTTTGATTTTGAAAAAAACGAAAATAATCATTTACAAATGAACAGTTAACCTGTTGAGCATTCAAATGACCGATGATAATCAATAGTAATATTTGTAGCGAATACTTCATATAAATGATAACGACACAGCAAAGAAATAATTTTTATTTTAAAAAATTAATAATATCATTAACATTTGGTTCTAAAATAATCTCTGTCCTTCTGTTTTTTGATTTGTTTTTTTCAGTATCATTCGGAACTAGGGGTTGATATTCCCCCCTACCAGCTGCAGTAATCTGTTGAGGCATAACACCATTATTAATCAATACTTCCGTTACAGCCAAAGCTCTTTCTGTGCTCAATCTCCAATTTAAGTGGGGAGTACCGTCAGCGTCAGTATGGCCTTCTATCAGAATATGGATAGACGGTTCTGTTTTAAGGGCTTTTGCCAGGTTTTTCAATGCCAATTTACCTTTAAAATCCAATTTATCACTTCCTTTGGCAAATAATAAATTCTGACTTAATGAAATATACAATCTCCCGTCATTTCTTTTTTCAACCATAATATCATCATTGGAATATCCGGAAAGTACGCTTTTTATCTTTTCCTTAATAGATGACAATTTTTCATCCTTCAATCGAAGCATGGTTCTTAATGAATCAATTTTATGCTCTCTGGATTCAAGATTATTTTTCAACAATTGCTGTTTAAGATTTTGATTATTCAAATCACTTTCAAGTTTTCTTAAGCTTCTTTCTTTTTCTGCAAGCAATTTTTGTTTTTCAGCCAATTCTTCAGACAAATTTGTTTGTTCTGAAAATGCTCTATCCAATAATTTTTTATTTTCCAACAACATTTTATCATATTCTTGCTGACATTTATTATACATATCTTTTGATGCTGTAAGTTTTGTATTCAGTTCATACATCAATTGTTCGGTTTGACTTATTCTCTCTTTCAAAGATTTAATTTCATCCTTGTCTTTTTTATTTTGTTCTTTGAGATACTTTAATGAATTATTTTCTCTAATCAAATTATTTTTTTCATCCACAATATTTTGATATTTTGAAGGCAAAACGCAAGATGATAATATCATTGTAAATACAAAAAGAATAGAAACTTTATTTATCATATTTTTATTTTTTGCAAATGTAAAAATAAATAATTTATTGTCTTCATTAAAGCAGGTATCATTTCAATCTGTTATTGATTTTATCGTTTTTCAACAAATGTAAATTTATATAATCATTAAAATTCAAACTATATACATAAACACTTTACCGACTTTACTCACTCCCCTATCTTCATATCACATTACACTATCCCAAAGTATCATCAAAGAAAGTTTCATGAATAAAATAAAAAATTGAATTAATTTCTTAATTTTTTCAATTTTTCAAACAGGGATTTTTCTTCATTAGTCAGATTTTGAGGTATTATTACATTTACCTCCAAATATAAATCCCCGAAATGTCCGGGCATATTATATTTTGGCATACCTTTACCTTTGATTCTAAACACTTTACCATTTTGGGTTCCTGCCGGGATTTTTATTTTTACTTTTTTATGATCCAGAGTTTCAACTTCCAATTCACCTCCCAAAACAGCAGTAAAAAGATCTACATCCAATTTTTTTCTTAAATCAACACCTTTCCGCTCAAATCCGGTATTATTTGAAATCTTAACTTCAATAAATAAATCACCCGGAGAACCACCATTTCTACCTGGAGCCCCTTTGCCTTTAATTTTAAGTTTTTGCCCGTTTTTCACTCCTGGTTTAAATTTGACTCTTATTTTTTTTCCACCCAATTCTATCAATCTGCTTGTTCCATGAAACGCCTCTTCCAAAGTTATTTCCGCAATTGCAGAATAGTCCTGCCCTTTAGTCGCTCTAGCGGCTCTACCGGTATTAAATCCTCTACTTCCGCCTCCAAAAAACATATTGAAAAAATCAGAAAACTCAGACCCTTGTCCAAATTCAAATTGAGCTCCGCTACCCCCGAAATCGAATCCTCCTGTACCTTGACCTTGTCCGAAATCAAAATGAGCTCCATTCTGTTCAGCTTGTTCAAATTTTTCCCAATCATGACCATATTTGTCATATTTTTTTCTTTTTTCCGGATCTGACAAGACAGTATAAGCTTCATTTATTTCTTTAAACTTTTCTTCGGCTTGTTTATTCCCCTTATTTTTATCAGGATGATATTTTACAGCTAATTTTCTATAAGCCTTCTTTATTTCTTTTTCCGATGCAGTTTTATTTATTCCTAATATTTTATAATAATCTATATATTGCATAATTTGATTTTTTAATTACAATCTGTTAAACATATTTGAACAAAAATTAGTTCTACACAAATAAAAAAATAAATAAAACTATCAGGATTTGTGCAATTAATAAAATAAATAGTACCTTTGCGCCGCTAATGAAGATTTTCGTAATTAAACTTAGTAAAAATAAATAAAAATGAGTGTATTATTAGATTCAAAAAAGAAAAAAGAAATTTTTAAAGAATTTGGAGGGTCAGAGACCAATACAGGTTCAATTGAAGGACAAATAGCATTACTTACCGAAGAGATTAAAATACTTTCACATCACCTTAATGAAAATAAAAAGGATCAAGTAAGCAGAAGGGCTCTTTTAACTAAAGTTGGTAAAAGAAAGCGATTTCTAAAATATCTATTGAGAAAAGATATTGTAGGATACAGAGCATTAATTGAAAAATTGGGCATCAGAAAATAATTCGGATCTTAGTTTATCAAATTAACTATATTTTATATTTATTGCGGTTATAATATTTTCCGCTTCAAAGTGCATTTTAAATCAAGATGCGATTAAAATTTAATTATTATTATGGGTAAAAAACAAGGAATTTCCATTTCGTTCAAGATGCCGAATGGAAATGATGTTGTTATTGAAACCGGTAAATTGGCTGATCAGGCTGATGGTTCGGTAACTTTAACAATAGGAAAAACTATATTATTAGCAACAGTTGTTTCTGCTAAAGAAGCAAAAGAAAATCAGTCATTTTTTCCACTTTCTGTTGACTATCAGGAAAAATTTGCATCTGCCGGACGAATTCCCGGTAATTTTTTTAGGAGAGAAGGCCGCTTGTCCGATAATGAGATATTAGTTTCAAGATTGGTTGACAGAGCATTAAGGCCTCTGTTTCCTGACGGGTATATGAATGAAACCCAGGTTTATATCAATTTACTTTCAGCCGAAGACGGTGTAATGCCTGATGCTTTGGCAGCTTTAGCGGCATCCAGTGCTTTAAGTGTATCTAATATTCCATGGGATGGGCCTATTTCCGAAGTCAGAGTAGCTAAAATCAATGGAGAATATCAAATTAACCCTAAAAGGGACGAACTGGAAAATGCAACTTTAGATTTGATAGTTGCTGCTACTTTAGACAATGTGATGATGGTGGAAGGTGAAGCTGATGAGGTAAGTGAAACAGAAATTGTTGAAGCAATTAAGATAGCTCATGATGCTATAAAAATCCAAATTGAAGCACAACTTGAATTAGCAAAATTAGTTGGTGATAAAGCTTTGGTAAAAAGAGAACTCGAAAAATCATTGGAAAGTCCTGAACTAAAAGAGACTATCAAAAATATGATCTCGGGTAAAATCGAGACAATTGCCAGAGGTGCTTTGGATAAACTCACACGAAAAAATCAGTTGAAAGAAATAGAAAAAGAGCTAAAAGAAAGCCTAAAAGAAGAAAAAGGAGAAGAATGGTTTGAGGAATATGGCAGCCTGATTTCAACTTATTTTGACAAAACGAAAAAAGAAGTTTTCAGAAGATTAATACTGGAAGAAAATATCAGAATGGACGGAAGAAAACCGGATGAAATACGAAATATCTGGACAGAAATAGATCTTATTCCTTCCAGTCATGGATCAGCCGTCTTTACCCGGGGAGAAACTCAAGTATTATCCATACTTACTTTGGGAACAAAAATGGATCAAATAATGGTTGATAATGCTTTGAATTCATATTATGATGATTTCATATTGCATTATTCATTTCCCGGTTTTTCAGTAGGCGAAGTTAAACCGATGAGAGGTCCCGGACGTAGAGAAGTTGGCCATGGAAATTTAGCGGGAAGATCGTTAAGAAAAGTATTACCTGAAGATTTTCCTTATACTATCAGAATTACTTCAGATGTATTGGAATCAAATGGTTCGTCTTCAATGGCTACAGTTTGTAGCGGTTCAATGGCATTAATGGATGCCGGAGTCCCAATAAAAGAAGGTGTTAGCGGAATAGCAATGGGTTTGATAACCGATGGTGAAAAATATGTTGTATTGTCAGATATTCTCGGTGATGAAGATGCTATCGGCGATATGGACTTTAAAGTAACCGGAACCAAAAACGGTATTGTCGCATGCCAAATGGACATTAAAATAGACGGACTTCCATATAATATTCTTGAAAGTGCGCTTATGCAAGCAAAAGAAGGAAGAGCTCATATATTGAATGAAATGAATCAAACGATAGATGCTCCGAGAGAAGATCTCAAACCTCATGCTCCAAGAATCAGTGTCATTGAAATCAAAACGGATCAAATAGGTGAAGTAATAGGACCGGGAGGAAAAGTAATCCAAGAAATCCAAAAGAATACAAATACAACTATTACCATTACCGAAGAAGAAGATAAAGGAATAGTACATGTATTCAGCACAAATAAAGATGATATTGAAGCTGCGATTAAGACAATTAAAGAAATAACCTATAAACCTCAAATTGGTGATGAATTTGATGCAGTAGTAAAAACTGTTATGCCTTATGGTGTTTTTGTTGACTTCCTAGGTAAGAAAAGTGGTTTGGTTCATGTTTCCGAATTATCATATTCCAGAATAGAAAATGTTGAAGATGCGGTAAATGTAGGAGATAAATTTAAAGTTAAATTAATAGATATTGACCCTAAAACTAAAAAGCTCAGACTTAGTAGAAAAGCTTTGCTACCTAAACCGGATTATATTAAAGAACGTGAAGAAAGAGGTGAAAAAGACGATAGAAGGCATTATAATCGAGGTGGAGACAGACGCGGTGGAGATAGACGTGGCGGAAATAGAAATAGAAGAGATGGTGACAACAGAAGAAATGATAGAAAACATGATTAGTGCCTGTCTATAATACCATTAAAATTCAAAACAATCTCCTTATAGACAAACACTTAGTTAATATTAAAGCGCTATCAAAATAAAGGAACAAAATGTTTCGTTATTTTGATAGCTTTTTAATCTCTATTTTTACGGTTTATGATGGTAATCCGTGATCAGAGACAACTTCTTTTTTAAGGATTTCCAACTGTTTTATTTTATCCTCTATGCTTTCAATTTTATCCCGCAATTCATTTTTCAAAATAGTTAGATTTCTATAAACATCCTCAATATTGTCAATAGCATCATTAATCTTTTTTCTCAAAATAATATCCGTAATAAAATTATCAAAAATAACATTTAAAAACCCCTGAAACTCAATAGGTTTTAAATAAAGATTAACACTGTTGATTTTTATACCAATTAAAGATTGTTCCAGTTTTTTTATCATAAGGTTACTTTCCAAAAGATATTGCTTTGCATTATTGATAGCAATATTCTTGTAAGAATCTACACGCCTCATCCTTTTTCTGGTTTTCCAATTACCATATCCTTCCACTTCTCTCAAAGCAGCACTTAATAAAGTAAGTTTACTATACAACTTATCGATAATTGAAATAGAAACTAAAATCTTCGCTTGTTCTTTTTTCATATCTTTTATATCATCAAGCATATTCCTAAAAGTTAATCCTTCCATTGAATCTTCCGTCATTAATTCAGCTTCCCTCTTTTCAAATAGTGCCTGCAATTCCCGTTTATATCTTAAAAAATCATTGTATTTTCTCCCCAATAGATTGGATTCATAATTCAGGGCAGCTATTTCAGATTTTAATTTTTCATATTGTTTGGATAAATCATAATACTCTTCTCTTTTCTTATCCAAAACCTTTTTCCTGTCAACAAAAACAGATTTTATTAGCCCACCAAAGGAAAATTTTTCCATTTTTGAAATCTCATTATTTTTAGTTTGTAGTAAATCCAATAATTCACTAAGCTCATTTTCAAGTTTCTTCTTTTTACTTTCAATGGAAGAATATTCTTTCTCCACTATCTGAAGGCTATTAATCTTTTTTATTAAATTTTTGATTTCATTCTTGGTTTCAGACACTTTATTTTTCTTTTTTTGAGTATATATTTTAATTTTGTAAAATTAGTGCCTGTCTAAAATATCCGATTTCTTCGTTATGCTCATGTTTGAAATAGTTATTGACAAAAGTCAACTCTTTGATTTCAAATATTTCGCAAACCTTGAACTCGAACATAATAGCTCAGACTCTTAACTTTATAAACAAACACTAATCGATCAAGATGAGTGCTATTTTTATAAAAAAAAACATTTTCCGAACAAAATAAAACTACCTGAATAGTAATAAAACAGGAATTAATTCTATTTTTTAGTAAAAATACTTTAAAATTTGAATAAAAGCATTAATTTTAGCACAAAATAAAACTATTAAATAAATTATAAAAAAAATCATGGGAATATTTAATGATATTAAAAAACTGATTTTCGGTTCAAAATCGATTACTAAATCAGCTGCAAAAAAAACGATTGATTATACAAAAGAAAAAGGTGAACATTTACTGGAAACTTCTGAAGATTTTTTTGAAACTCAAAAAGATGATTTGAATAAAAAATTTGATGAAATAAAAACACAAACGAATGAAAAAAGCAATCAGGTAGTAAATAATATAACTGAAAAATCGAAAGAAATTATTGATAATATTACAGATAGTAAAGTCTTTAAAAAATCTACCGAAGCAATTGAAAAAGCGGGAGATATTATTGCTGATACCGGAGACAAATTTATTGAAGAAGCAAAAGAATTTATAGATGGTCCGGGAAAAGAAGCCGCCGACAAATTCAAAGAGACATCAGAAGTAATCGGAGGTAAAATTATCGAAGGCGGAAAAACCATATATAACAAAGCTTCAGAAATAACTAAGAATCTTGGAGAAAAAATAGATGAGACAATCAAAAAAGCAGAAGAATATGCAAAAACAAAACAAGCAGAAGATAATAAAGATGATTTTGCAGATTCTCCAATAGATTTAAAAGATTCCGAACTTGATGATAAATCTGATTTTTTTGATAAAGCTGATAAATTTACATCAGGAGAATATTCGGACAACCCAACTCCAAAAATAACAAAAAATAAAACCGTCTCAAAAAAAGAAATGCCTGATATTGATGGATTTGAAGATCGTGACAATGATGGAAATCCCCTTATTGATGATGCGGACATAGTGGAAGAAAATAATAACGATGAAACAAAAAAAGGAAATATAAAAAATAAAGATTAAAAAAATTAATTAATTTAACTTCCGGCAGGCAACGAATCCATAATAATAAGTCTCTATATAATATAAATTGCTTCCGGAAAAACTAAAACGATTGTTTTGACAGATAAAGAATTGATTTCCGCAAGTCTGAAAAATGACATAAAGAGTCAAAAAGCTTTATTTGACAAGTATAAAAATTCTATGAAAGCATTGTGTTTCCGGTATACAGGAAATAATCAGGATGCAGAAGATGTCATGCAGGAAGGATTTATTTTGATTTTTTCAAAATTAAAAAATTATAAACATGAAGGTTCTTTTGAGGGATGGATTAGAAAAATAATGATTAATGTTGCATTAAAATATATAAAAAAGAAAAAGAAATTGTATACTGAAGACATAAAAACTATATATAATTTATATGATAAAAATCAAGATGCTATATCCGGTATGTCGTCTGATGAACTTTTAAATTTATTAACACAATTACCCGTTGGATACCGGACAGTATTCAATATGTATGTTATAGAAGGATATAGTCATAAAGAAATAGGACAAATGTTAAAAATTGCCGAAAGTTCTTCCAGATCTCAATTGGCAAAAGCAAAAAATATGTTAAAAAAATTAATAATCGAATTATATTCACACAATGGATAATTTTGAAAAAATATTTAAGGAAAAACTTCATAATATTGAAATCCAAACTTCAGACAAAGTATGGAAAAATGTATCTGAAGCCCTGATAAAACGACAAAGAATTAAACGGTTTCTTATATATTTTATTACCGCAACAGGAATTGCATTTATCCTTGGATTAGGCTTTGTCCTATTGAAGTCCCGTACCAATTCTAAAGAGAATTCAAACCAAAACAGCAAAGTTATTGCTAAAGTTTCCAAGGAGATAAATAAAAATTCCACAAAATCTTATAATCACATTAACCCCGTCAAAAGTTCAACAAAACAAAATACCCCGGATATATTTTCCGGTTACGATAAAATACTTAATTCAAATATAAATTTCAATAATAATCACACAACTTCTTATCAACCAAAATCATCCAAATATCTCCGAACAATATTGAATCAGGAAAATATTGAACATAAAAATATTTTTCAAAATCAATTATCAAAAACATCAAATATTCATAAAAATACCACCGGTATAAAAAAATATGACAACTTTTCAAAGCCAATAGTTTTAAAATCGTCAAAAACAGAATATCTTCTTTTAAATAATAGAATTTTTAATCCTACTATAAAACCTCAACACGGTATCTTAAATGATTGTTTTTCAGATGGGGCAAACAGATGGTTTATGGATTTATATCTTTCCCCCGATTACGCAAAAAAGAGTCTTACCGGCACAAAACCTGAATATATAAATTCCAGATTGTCCAGTGAAAGTGCATTATTATCATATTCGGGAGGAATAATGGCCGGATATAAGTTCAATAAAAACATTTTGATCAAAACCGGATTGAATTTCACTACAATAAATGAAAAATTCCATATTGTAATAAAAGACGTTAAAAACACTCAAACTATTATTACTATTGATACAATTTGGAACACCGACGGAACATATCAAATTTCAAGAGACACGACAATTAAAGAAATATACGGCAAAGAAGATATTCAAAAAATAAATAATTACAGCATGATTGATATTCCTGTTATTTTTGGATATCAATTTAAACATAATGATTTTAATATAGGAATAAATGCAGGTATAGTTTTAAATATTTTAACTTATCAAAAAGGTACCATGTTGAATATGAACGGTGAAGTAGTAAGTTTTAATAAACAATCCGACAATCCAGATATTTTCAATAAAAATTTAGGGATTTCGATTTACACAAGTGCATATTTTGGATATAGGATAAACAGGAATATTGAACTTTTTGCTGAACCTAAGTTTAGATATTTCTTAAAACCATTTACAAATAATAATTACCCCTTAACTCAGAAATTTACAAAATTCGGAATTTCTTTGGGGCCAAGATATTTTTTTAATTAATATGAAATTACAGAAAACGCATTGTATATGAAAAAACTTTTTTACACAGCTCTGGTTATTGTATTATTTAATTCCTGTGTCGAGGAATATGAAGTTTTTTATCCTTATAAAAATGATACTATAAGTTATTTGGCACAGTTGCAGGATAAAAAAGAAAAAGCCATATTCTCGGTTAGTGGAAATCATGTTAAAACCTTTTCCAAAGGCCTGATTGTTGAATTAAATGATGATTTTTTTGAAAATAATGATACAATAAATTTTTCACTTAAACAAATAAACACAATTGGAAAACTGGTGGCTAACAGAATTTCAATGGAAAGTGAAAACCGAAAACTTATTAAGAACTCAAATATAATTGAATTTGAACTTTCGGATACCAAAGGGAATGATATAGCACTTAAAAAAGGAATTCCAATTAGATTCAAAATTCCTTATAATGATTTAAAAGTCCCAAGTATTTTTCGATTGACTTCAAAAGGGTGGAGTAAAAGTGCTTATGAAAATGACATTTTAACTAAAAGTTCATGGGAAATAACATCCGGTGAAGATCCTATTATTCAAAAAGGATATATTTTCACTACGGATAGGCAAGGAATTTTCTGTATTGGACAAGCAATAACAGAAAATGCTAAAATTGAAAAAATCAGAGTCTCACTTCCTGACGGATTTGATGTTGACAATTCAATTGTTCAAATATCTATTCCAAAATTAAATACGAATATAGAAATGTATTGGGACGGTGAATTAAAAGTGTTTGAACTTCCTTATAATGTTAAAATACCTGAAACTGAAGCAAATATAATTGTCATTTCAGATAATGCCAATGGCCAGGCATTTTTTGGTATGAAATATGCTAGTTTTAATAATGGTGATTTAATTAAAGTTGATGTAAGTAAAAAACGAATAGAAGAAATAAAATCCATATTGGACAATTTGTAAACAATAAAGATTTATGTAAATGGGAGCGCCTGTCTGGAATAAAAGAATTTCGGGCAGGCTTTTTTTACATAAAAATTAAAGAAACACTATATATATCTAATCTAAATTAAAATAATTAGATTTAAATTAAAATCCTAAATTTTAATTTATTAATTTTGCATTTTATTAAAAATGTCAATTGAATGAAAATAAATGCACAAACAAAAATATCGGATATTATAAAGGAAAACAAAGATGTTATAGATGTAATAGCAACTATAAACAAACATTTTAAGAAATTAAAAAATCCGATTTTAAGAAAAGTTTTAGCTCCGAGAGTAACAATAGCTGATGCGGCAAAAATTGGAGGAATTGATATTGATATTCTTTTTGACAGATTATCATCCATAGGTTTTAAAATAGAGAAAAAAGACAAAAATGCCGATAAAATAAGTGAGACAAAAAAAGATAAAGACTATTTTACCAATAAAGAAATCATAGAATTGGATGCACGGATAGATTTGGAGAAAGGCATTGATCCTTTTAAATCAATAATGTCTGCAATCAAGAAATTACCGGAGAACAAAGTTCTAAAAATAATCAACAGTTTTGAGCCACTTCCAATGATTAAGATTTTATCTGAAAAAGGTTATGCATTTAAAGTAGAGAGGAAAAATGATTTGGTATACACTTATTTTACCAAAATTGGAGGAAAAACCAATGCAGATGGTTTACCGGAAGATATAGTTGAAGACGACAAGGAATTGTTTGAAAAAATATATTCCGATTACCAAGACAAGATAAAAGAAATCGATGTTAGGAATCTGGAAATGCCCCTCCCAATGGTTACAATACTTCAGGAAATTGAGACCATGCCTGAAGGAAGTGCATTATATGTTCACCATAAAAGAATCCCACAGTTTTTATTAAAGGAATTGACAGAAAGGGGTTACAATCTGGTAGGTAATAAAATTAACGAAGCTAACACAAAATTAATTATTTATAAAAAATGACAGGATTAAGTACAGAGAGATCTCCTTCACAACAGGTGGTAGTACCTCATTTCATAGCTGCATCCATTGCATTTATGATACTTTCGATATTGATTTTTATATCTAGTGATAATTTTATTTTAAGTTTTTATACACCAAAAATATTAGCTATTACCCATATAACAGCGTTAAGTTGGGGAACTATGATTATCATAGGATCACTTTATCAATTGATACCGGTAGTTTTTGAAACCAAACTATATAGTGAAAAACTGGCCATTTTCAATTTTTGGTTATTTGTTATCAGCATTTCATTGTTTTCCTATTCATTTTGGTATTCAAAACTATTGCAATTGATGCCATATACTTCCATTCTGATATTTGTTTCCGTATGGTTATTTGCCATTAATATTATTAAATCATACCAAACAGCCAATAAAAAAGATATATCGGCAAGATTTATTATTACCGCTATTTTTTGGTTAATGATGACCAGTTTATATGGTCTTTTAATGGCATACAATTATAAATACAACTTCCTGGATAATTCAAATTTCAGATATTTAAAAATTCATGCGCATTTTGGTATGATAGGTTGGTTTCTACAATTAATAATGGGTGTTGCAATAACCTTGGTCCCTATGTTTTTAGTATCCCACAAACTCGATGATAAAAAACTTGTACGAACATATTGGTTACTAAATTCAGGTTTGGTATTGTTGTATCTGGATTGGCAATTTTTCAACGGGTCAAATTTTTTACCTGTTTTTTGGATTCTTATTTTAATTGCCATAGCACAATACATTTCATATATTTATGACTCTTATAAAAACAAATTAAGAAAATTGGATATCGGGATGAAACACACTATGCTTGCATTTGTCATATTAGTACTTCCATTAATTTTTTCATCTTTAATATTATTATTACCTGATTATCAATTTCCCGGATTAAAACATATTATTTTATTATATGGGATTTCTATTTTTTTCGGTTTCTATACAAACATGATATTGGGACAAACCTACAAAACTATTCCATTTATTATATGGCTTCACAGATATCAAAAATATGTAGGAAAGGCAAAAACTCCGTTTCCAAGAGAATTATATAATGAAAAACTTGCCGATATTCAATTTTATATTTATAATACTATGCTAATTGCATTACTGGCAGGGCTTTTGTTAAATATTATTTACCTCGTTCAAGCAGGAGCAATACTAATGATAATTACAGCTATTATATATAATTTTAATATGTTTAAAATTATATTTGGCAAAAAAGAAGTGATTTTTAACAAATGATAGGCATCACTACAAAAAAGGCCCCTACTCCATTAACTGTAGTACCGTATTTTGCAGGTTCTTCTCTATCATTTTTGATATTTGGAATTTTCTTTTTCTTTGTAAATGACAAGCATGAACTTGTATACTTACAACCAAAGATAATTGCTTTGACTCATATCGCAACCCTGGGGATTATAACCATGATGACAATGGGAACTTTACACCAATTTGTTCCGGTGGTATTCAATACAAACCTTAGATTTGAAAAACTTGCATTTCGAAATTTTTTTATATTCATTTTCAGTTTGACCTTTTTTATTATATCATTTTACACAAATAGTTACTTTAATTATTTGATTATTGCAGCTTCTATGGTAGCAATTTCTATTTGGATATTTATTTTCAATATCCTAGCAACATATTTAAAAGCAAAAAAGCATGACATAGCAATAACATTCATATTAACTTCATTATTATGGTTATTTTTAACTACTATTTACGGATTATTACAAGCATACAATTTCAAATATTCCTTTCTCGGTTTAGATATATTAAAATATTTAAAAATCCATATTATTTTCGGTTTAGCGGGTTGGTTATTATTATTGATTATAGGTATTTCTTCTATTATCATCCCGATGTTTTTAATATCACATAGATATGTAAATAAAGAAAAATTAAAATATATATATTCTTTTATAAATGCCGGCATTATTAGTGCCTGGATAAGCTATCAAGTTTATGAAACAGAAATTTTGAATTTCCTCTCATGGCTTTTTGTAATTATAGGAATCTTTATATACATTAGTTATATTTATCAATCATTTAAATTCAAAAAGAAAAAGCTTGATATAGCGATGAAACATGTGCTAACAGCATTTATCTTTTTAATCGTACCGATAATTTTTTCTATCTTAATATTCTTTTCTGAAAATCTTGATTATAATTATTTCTTTTCTGAAATAGCAATTTTTTATATTTTCTCAATATTATTTGGAGTTTATATAAACTTAATTCTTGGTATTACATATAAAACATTACCATTTATCGTTTGGCTATATAAATATCAAAAGCATCTTGGGAAAAGGAAAGTTCCGAAACCTGAGCAATTATACTATAAAAAAACCGGCCATATTCAGTTTTACCTATATATATCGATGTTAATATTGATTTTTGCCGGATTACTTTTAAATAAAGAATATCTTTTAAATATATCGGCTATATTAATGTTGCTATCTGCAACATTATTTAATATAAATGTGTTTACTATAATATTTAGAACAAATCCA
This sequence comes from Saprospiraceae bacterium, assembly GCA_026985735.1. Lineage (GTDB taxonomy): Bacteria > Bacteroidota > Bacteroidia > Chitinophagales > Saprospiraceae > JADJGA01. The sequence continues at coordinate 5,989 of JALSPW010000102.1, read as the reverse complement.
TATAAATGAAAACCCCGCAAGAAATACAAGAGACAGAAGATAAAGTGATGGAAATATTAAAAACAGTAATTGATCCTGAGGTAGAATTGAATATTGTTGATCTTGGATTGATTTATAATATTGATTATGACGGCAAGAAGACATTTGATATAACAATGACATTATCAACTCCGGCTTGTCCCATTGCAGATACTATAGTCATGAATGTTATCCAGGCTATTAAGAACGAATATCCCGAATATGAAGTAAATGCAAATCTCACGTTTGATCCTCCATGGACACCTGAAATGATTAGTGAAGAAGGTAAAAAAATATTGGGCAGGTAATCAAACATATATGGTAGCCCCACCAGGACTCGAACCTGGATCTACGGTTTAGGAAACCGCTATTCTATCCCTTGAACTATGGGGCCATAGATATGATTTCAAACAAGGTGCGCAAAGGTACAAAATTATTAGTTTTTCTTATATTATTTTTAAAAATAAATTTCAGAACAACTGCCGTGATATGAAACAAAGTATCTCCAAAATTAAAATATTTTAACTTTTGGCAGAATAATGATTTATTATATGTGGTTTGTGGTCTGTGATTTGTAATAAATCTTTGTCTATTTTAATTAGTAGGCAGTCTTCAGTCAGTATTAATCCGTAATTGACAATTTAAATTTTATTATTCATAATTCTCTATTCACAATGAATTACATTTCTCCTTTGAACTTTGTCCTTTGCCATTTGAACTTTGAACTTTGTCCTTTGAACTTAAATAGTATGTCGTTTAATTTTCTATATTTTCATTAAAGAAATTTTTTTATTGTTTCTTCAAGTTCCTGCTCATTCTTAAAAGCTCCCATAAAAAATTTCCTTTTATTTCCCTTGTAAATAACAGTATAAGGTAAAGCACCATACCAATCTTCATTAATTTTAGCTGTCCACACCGTATAATTGTCATCTACCAAAGCATATACTTTATTTTTAAGTTTTAATTTCTCTACATAAGGTACTACCTTTTCATTATACCGTTCTTCATTATCAGTGTTAATCAAAAAAATTTTAAATTTTTCTCCTTTATATTTCTGTCTTAATTCTTCAAAAAGCGGTAATTCTTTTAAGCATGGCGGACATGTTGTGGCCCAGAAATTGATAAGATAAGTAGTATCATTATCTTTCGTGAAAATATGTTCAATCTCATCAAACTTATCAATCTTCTGCACATAAACCTTTTCCGTGTCTCTTTCGAAGGAAAGAGCAAGAATGAAAATTGTTGAGATTAGAATAAAAATCAATATTATTGTCTTAAAATTCATATCTTTGATTTTTTAAAACTATCAATTTAGAATCATTTTGGATTAAATATTATTTGATTAACATTTTTTATTATAAAATTGTTGATTTATAATGAAAATATATTCAAAGATAGTATTATTGTTATTTTATTATTAAAAATATAGTAAAAATATAAATATTTATGTTAGCAAAACTAAAAAAACTTAAAAAAGACCTTGATCAAAATTGGACTTATACACATAAGATACTGTTTACATTTTCATTTTATTTGATATATAAAGTATTTGTCAGAGCTATAGGTTTTGATGAGATGAAACCGTTTGCTCTTATATTTATATTATTCGGATTTTTTATTTTCAGTATGAATAAATTACTTCAACCTCTTATTGATTTTATAATAATCTTTAATAAAAACAATCATTTAAGCAAAAGAGAAAAATTAAGAGCAATTTGGGTAATCTTATTAATAAGTCTAATGATTACCGGAATTATTGCATTTTATATTACAAGATATTACCCATTAGTAAGTATTTCATTTTACATGGGTATTTTTGCCACATTTGTAATAGGTATTTATGAAGATTATACATTGGAAATGATAAATAAAATAGTCAAAATTGTTAGCACAATACTCTTTTTTATAGGCTTGGCAGGTTGTATTCACAGCATTTATTTCAATGATATTTTAAATATTTATAATTTTATTTATATCATTGGTTTTTTTATCTTTGATTATAGACTTGATTATTGGAAAAAAAATTTTACGATATAGATTTTATTTTTTCACAGTTGCCAATTCATCATAGTTTCTAAAATCCACCTGCGCTACTTCAGAAATTCCCGGTTCCTGCATAAATACACCGTATAATATATCCACAGCACTCATTGTAGCTTTATTGTGAGTAACAACAATAAATTGAGAATTTGCAGAAAATTCTCTAATTATATTATTAAATTTTGAAATATTGGCATCATCAAGGGGAGCATCTACTTCATCAAAAATACAGAATGGAGCCGGTTTATATAGATATAATGAGAACAGCAATGCTATGGCAGTCAAGGTTTTTTCCCCACCTGATAATTGACTTAATGTTTTAGGCCTTTTCCCTTTGGGTTTTGCAATAATTTTGATTTTTGATTCCAATGGTTTATCTTCCTCTTCAAGTAGTAAATCACATGTGTCACCTTCCTTAAATAATGTAGTAAAAACAGCCTTAAAATGCTCTCGAATAATATCAAAAGCTGTAAGAAATCTATCCGTTGCCGTTTTTTCAATTTCTGAAATCGTTTTTTTCAACGATTTTTCAGCATTTAAAATATCCTCCTTTTGATTTTGAATATGTTCGTACCTTTCTTTCATTTCTTTGTAAGCATCAACTGCCAAAGTATTCACTTCGCCATAATTATCCAATCTGTTTCTCAATCTACTTACCTTATCTTCCAACACATATTCTTCTTCTTCGAATCTCTTAAAATTCAAAACATCTTTCAACTCCAAACTAAATTCTATCTTCAATCTTTCACTTACCGCTTTCTTTTTAAAATCTAGATCCAATTGCTTTTCTTTCAATTGGTTTATTAAAAATTGTGTTTTCCCTTTTTGATGCTTCAATGTATTTATCTCATCTTCGATGCTACTAATTATATTCCTGTATTCAAAATATTCCTTTTCAATCCCACTCAAATCTGCTTCAAACTCCTGTTTTTGTTTATATTGTATAACTAATTTATCATCCAATACACGCAAGTTATTTTCTATTGTTGAAATTTCATCTTGCAGTTTATTTATCTCTTCATAATTATTTTTAACACTGTTTTCAAGAGATATTTTATTTTCTATTTTATATTGCAAATCCTTTTTCAATGATTCAATTAGATTCTGCTGTCTAATCAAATCTATTTTAGCATTATTTACTTTTTCGGAATACAATGAAACATCATTCATAAGTAATTCAATATCCGTATCTTTAACATCCTTTACTTTACTCAAAGCTTCTATTTCCGAATTCAATATTTCGATTTTTTCTTCATTCTCTTCGATTGTTCCGGTAAGGGAAGAGATTTTGGCAAGATTTTGCTCAATTTCTATATTCAGGTCAAAAATTCTTTTATTTTTATTATCAATATTTATTTTAATCTTTATTAGAGAAGTATTTATTTCATCGTATAGTTTTTGATAGTTTTCAATCTCTGTCTCATTGGATTCTTTTTCCAACATTTTCATTTCCTCCTCCAATGTTTTTATTTTATCATTGACCAACTCCAAATCCTCTTGATAATCCGCGACTTGTTTCTTCAAGCTATCAAGAGTTTTCTTCCTCCCTATTTTCTTACCTTCAAAAAGTCCGATAGAACCTCCTGATATTGATTTGTCATCAGACATAAAACTACCGGATTTATCAAGTATTATTATATTTTTAAGATCACCATGGTAGATATCGTCCATTTCAATCAATGAGATATATACATTTGATAATAGTGATTCAATCAGATTTTTATACTTATCTTCATATTCCACAATATCAAGAGCCGATATGTAATTTTCAAGTTTATGAGGATTATTTTCCCCGGCTTTCAACTTATTCAAAATAAAAAAATGTGCTTTCCCCTTTTGAGTTTTTCTCAATAATCCAATTGCTTCCCTCGCTTGGAGAATATTGTCAGCCACAAAATAATTAAGATATGGTTCCAAAAAAGATTCTATTGCTACTTTATATTCTTCACCGGTAGAAATCACATCTGTAAGAAGAGGAATCTTTTCATTCCAGTTTTTATTAAGATACTTAATGGACTCGGGAAAACCTTCAAGATTATCATACATACTTTTTACCAATCTCAATTCATTTTTCCTGGCATCCAATTTCCTGCTAATCCTTCTTTTCTCTTCAATCAATTTATCTTTTTGCATGGATAAATTATCTAGCAAAGCCACTTTTTCTTCTTTAGCCTTTTTAAAAGATTCAATCTTCTTTATCAAAGTAAAACTTTCATCTTCCTGCTCTCTTTTAACGGTTTCTAAACTTCTTAATTCTTTATTAAGTCTTTCAATTATCTCTTTTGTTCTAGTTACATTTGAAACCAAATTATCAATATTATTTTGGAAAACAGCTTTTGTTTTCAACAAATTATATTTATTTTCTTCAAGGGATTTTTTCTTTTTGTTGGTTTTATCGGCCAAATCCTTCACTTCATCAAAATGAAATTTTAATTTTTTATATTTTGCTTCATTTTCTTTATACAATTTTTCAAACTTAGCATATTTTTTTGCTTCCTCTTTGAGTCTTTTTTCAAGCAATTTTATCCCCTCTCCTATTTTCGAAAGGCTATCTTTATTTTCAATTTTTTCTTTTTCAATAGCTTTAATCTTATTATTATCAAATTCAAGTTTTTGTTTAAGTAATTGTTTTTCATTTTCATTTTTCCTTAGACTATCAACATGGTTATTAATTTTATACTGAAAGTCACTAAGGTTTTTTTCACTTTCAAGTATTTTATTCTTTTGTTCTTGAAGATTAGCTTCTTTTTTAGCTATCTCTGTTTCAAACTTCCGGAATTTTAAAAGTTCATTTTCAATATTGCTTCTGATATTTTTATAAGACTCAATAATTTTATCATATTTTTTCAGCTGAAGTGCTATACTGATTTCTTTATATTGTTCTCTGACTTTGATAAATCTCTCTGCCTTTCTTGCTTGTTTTTCCAGATCTTTGAGATTAGTCTGTATCTCAAACAACAAGTCTTCAATTCTATCCAAATCCAATCTTGTCAATTTCAATTTGGATAAAGTTTCTTTTTTTCTCTTTTTAAATTTAGATATTCCCGCTGCTTGTTCAAACATAAACCTCCTTGAGCCATTACTATCAGCCAAAATATCTTCTACCATATGTAACGCAATAATAGCGTAAGAATCAGGTCCGATACCGGTATTTATAAACAGAGACCGTATGTCTTTCAATCTACACGACACATCATTTATTTTGTATTCGCTTTCACCAGTACGATACAATATCCTGGATACCGCCACCGTGCCATATTCGGTCGGAAGTATATTTCTTGTATTATCAAAAGTGATAGTAACTTCGGCCATTGAACTTTTTTTACGCTTTTCTGTTCCGTTAAAAAGCACATCTGACATATTGTCCAATCTAAGTTCAGTTGGCTTTTGTTCCCCGAGAACCCACCTTATTGCATCCACAATATTGGATTTTCCCGAACCATTGGGACCAACAATTCCGGTAACATTTTCATTGAAACTTATCAAAGTCTCCTTTGAAAAACTCTTAAATCCTTTAATATAAATACTATTTAAGCGCATGAACGGCAAAGGTAAGAAAAATATATCTTTCAGTAAAAGTTTTATTTTTTTTATTGTAATGGCAAATGAATCTTAAATTCAGAACAACTAACCTGTTGGGACAGGATAAAAAAGCAAATAGTCATTCTAAAATCTTATATCTTTGAAAAGAATACACCTGATGGATTACATAAATATTTACAAATTTTTAGAAGATCCTGAAAAATCATGGATAGAAGTCAATAAAAGACGGAAAAAATGAGTATAAAAATTTACTTTTCCCCCCATAGTAGGATTGATTTTCAAAATAAAAAATCTACATTTGATTTGCAAACACTTAAGTTTAAATAGTGTCTGTCTATAAAGTGCTTGAATTTTTAAAATAAAGATTTTTGATAAGGTTTTTACTTTT
>JALSPW010000101.1 GCA_026985735.1 Saprospiraceae bacterium | reverse complement strand
ATTAATTAATTGATGCCTTCCGGATAACTGATGTAAAATACTACCCATCTTTCTAGCTACTTCACCTGATATACCTGCTTCAATCTCATCAAAAATCAATGTAGGAAGAGCCATTTTATCAGCGATTGTAGCTTCTATAGCTAATGCCAGCCTTGACAATTCTCCTCCGGAAGCTACATCTTTCACAGGTTTATAATCAGAACCTTTATTGGGGCTAAATAAAAACTTTATCTTATCAATTCCGGATTCCGTTAAATCAGGAGTATTTTCAAATTCAACTTTTATCTTTGCATAAGGCATAGCAAGCTCTTTTAAAATCTCTTCAACGGAAGACACAAATTTTTTTGCAATTTTCTTTCTCTTATTTGATATCTTATTGGCTGAATATAACAATTCTTTATATTCAGTCTCCGTTTGCTTCATAAGAAAAGCTATTTTCTCGTCAACATCAAAATGTTTTTGAAGTTTTAAACTCAAATTCTCTCTAATCGATATTAATTCATCAATATTATCAACTTTATACTTAACCATCAAAGAGTTAAGAAAATCCAATCTGGTTTTAATTTCTTCTATTTTAGCCTGGTCGTAATCCGTATTGTCAGCAATATTCAACATTTCATTTGCAGATTCACGCAAATTTTCAATGGCATCAAGAAGTTTCTCTTTTGACTCATCAAAATTTTTGCTCTTGATTTCAAGATTGTTCAATTCAAAAAGAACAGGATCCATTCTATTCAATATAGAAAACTCTCCTTCTACCAAAGCATCATAAGCCATTTGCAAAGTTGATTTTATATTTTCAGCATTGCTAAGATTACTATATAAATCCTCAATTTGATCAAATTCATCCTGAGATAACTGTGCTTCATTTAGTTCTTCATACTGAAATTTTAAAAAATCCATTTCTTTTTTAAATGAATCGTCTTCTTCTTTCAATTTAAAGAGCTCTTTCTTTTTTTCAATATACTCGACAAACCGGAATTTATAACCCTCTACTATTTTGGATAAATCCCCGAACTCATCTATCAATTTTAATTGATATACCGGATTATTAATCTCCAAATTATCAAATTGCCTGTGCATTTGTATAAGATCTGCAGTCAACTCTTTTAGAGTATTCAGATTGACAGGTTCATCATTGACAAAAGCTCTGGATTTACCGGCAGGACTTATAACCCTCCTTATAATAACCTCTTCTTCATATTCCATATCATTTTCAGTGAAGAAATCTTTAAGATCATATTCCTTTATATCAAAAATCGCTTCAACTATGCATTTCTTCTCTTTATCAAACAAAACACTATAATCGGCTCTCTTACCCATCAACAACTCCATTGAACCCAATAATATTGATTTACCGGCGCCTGTCTCTCCCGTAATAATATTCAGACCTTTAAATAAATCCATATCCAAAGATTCTATCAAGGCATAATTCCGTATACTTAGGTTCTTTATCATCAAATTTAAATATGAATTGCAAAATTAAAATTTTTCCACGTTCTCAACAAGAAAACACATAATTTCTGAATTAGCTAGAGTTCTTATCCCAATGCTATATTTTACTTTTTATGCCTTTTTATTCTCTTTCTGGTTTCTTTATTGAACAAATGACTTTTACCTCTTTTGGTAGGCAATTCGCCGTTTTTATCAAGTTTTATCGCCGCATTTTCGCCCGGACAACCATACCTCTTTTTTGAACAAGATAAAGAAGTAGCAGAAATAATAATTAAGAATAAGGAAACTAAAACACTGATTTTAAACTGTTTCATAATATTTATTTACATGTTTAAAAAATTTAATCACCAATAGATATCCCATTCAATTGTCTAAACAATTCAACTGCATGTTTGTCTGTCATACCGGAAATAAACATTGTAATATTTAAAAGTTTTATATAATCATCTTCAAAAATCGATCTGTTTTTACCAAGATAAATATCCGGAATCAATTTAATCAACCTTCTGTTTTGCTCTTTCTCCGGATTAAATACAGCATCAATAAAAATATCAAGTAACTGCGGTAATACTCTATAACCGGCAGCCTCTATTTTCAAAACAGGATCCGAACTGTAAATTCTGAAAAAGCTATCTTTTTTTATTTCATTAATATTGCCCGAAGATGGAATTTCATCAAGAAGCGACTTTATGAATTTACCTTCCAAAATACTTGTTTCATTATTTTTAAATACATCAATTGTTTCATTTATAAGTTTTGATATAACTTTGCTTCTTAAGTAATTAATCTTACTGATTTTATTAAATATTTTGTCATAATTGATATTATTAAAAGTATCTTTCAAAATATCCTTATAAGCATTCTCTACTTCTTTAAAACTTATCAATCCTTCCTGATATCCATCCTCATAATCAATGATAGTATAACAAATATCATCTGCCGCTTCAACCAAAAAAGCCAGTGGATGTCGAACATAAAAGTTATTGCCATCTATATTCATCTTTTTTAATTGAATATCACCGGCTATTTTATCAAACACCGCTTTTTCAGAATCAAAATAACTAAACTTTTTTAAACTGCTGATCTTTTTATTTTTCATATCAGGAAATGATCCTTTCGGATATTTCACAAATGCTGCATAAGTGGAATAAGTCAATCCCAATCCACCTTTAAAATCAGACTGCGCAACAGGTGTATTAGAGATAATTCTAAAACCGGCAGCATTACCTTCAAAATTTTGTAAATCCTCTTTCTGAATTCTTGAAAGCTTTGATATATATTTTTGAGATTTTTCTTCTTTAAAAAAATTGGAAATAGCATCCTCCCCCGAATGTCCAAAAGGAGGATTGCCGATATCATGTGCTAAACAAGCAGCACTTACTATAGCTCCAAAATCGGAAAAACCATATTGTTTTTTTAATTCCTGATGTTTTTCTATAACATATAACCCGGCCAGATTCCCAAGTGATCTGCCGACACTGGCAGTCTCCAAACTATGAGTCAGTCTGTTTCTAACATAAGACGATTTCGGTAAAGGGAAAACCTGAGTTTTATTTTGTAATCTTCTAAATGCCGATGAGAAAACTATTCTGTCAAAATCCTGCTGAAATACTGTTCTACCTCCGGAATCATCAAAAAAAGCTTTATCTTCCTTTCCCAGTCTTTTTTGACTCAATAATTTCTTCCAATCCATCATGGTTTTATATAATTTTCTTTAATACTTTCAAAATCAGGAAGCTTTTTATAATGCCATTTTTTGATAATAGTCCCGTTTTTCATTAAAACTACTCCGGGATTAGATCTAATAATTGTTTTTAATGTTATGTCATCAACATTATAAAAAGGGATATCCAGACCGCTATCTTTTATAAAATCATCAGCCATCTCCCGGGTCGAAGGAGCTAATGCAATGACCTTTAATCCATTCTTTTTAGCTTGATTCACAACCGGATTTATATATTTTATAAATCTTTTTAGATAATTGGCATCCCAAATATAATTATAACCTTGCACTTCTCTGTCCTTTATCTCTTTTATATTTTTCATTATTCTAATACTGTCACTATTGGTATAAGGGATTGAATCATTAACAAAAATCGTATCAACAATTACAACGGTATCTTCAACAAAAACAGTATCTTTTACCGTATATGTATACGGCTCAGGTTCACCTTTCATCTTTGATGATACCACCATTAACATATAATCGGGATAAGTCAAAATCTCTTCCGTGTGATCATTACCTTCATAATCTTCTATAGCCAAATCACTTATTTCGGTTATTGGCACAGTTGGTTCTGAAAAAATTCTGTCTTTTATATTCCACAAACTATCAGGATACAGGGATTTATTAGACAAATATTGTTTCGAAGGTATCTCAACCAAATCGCCTGTTCTTTTATTTTTTAACAATACTGCCAATTCCTGTATATTGGCAGCTGCTTCATTCTCCAACTTCATTCTTTGCCGTACATTTACGCCCTCTTTGAATGGTCGAAAATCTATCATTGGAAGGTTCCACGAACTATTTGCCAAACTGAAAATATAAATAATTACTATCCCTGCAATGACAATACTTGTTCTGATAAATTTGCCGAAAAACCGGTGCATATCTTTTGATCTTATGATAAAATAAATTCCGGGTATTATCAAATACACGTCTTTAAGAAATGTATGCCATGCCGAAAATTTGATAAAATCTCCAAAACATCCGCAATCCGTAACTTTCATATTAGTGTCTTGAAATTCACCCCATTGGCTAAAACTCCAAAAACTTACCCCTTGAGGAACATATCCTGTCAAATAAGTATAACCTGTCAATGCCGTAAAAAACAATACCAGCAACAAATACAACCATGCCGTCAATTTAGGTTTATATCCAATAATTAACATTATCCCGAGAATAATTTCAAATATTATCATAACTATACCCATAAACAAGGAATAATGTTCCATTAATTGCCATACCGGATTTATAAACGAGAACCATGTATGCTCAAAAAGAGATTGAAATTCCTGAAAATATTCTTCCATTTTATATGACGTACCTAAGGGATCAACAGCCTTAACAAAGCCCGATACTATAAACAATATCCCAATAAAATACTGAAAGAAACTCATTATCACGGATTTCGACAAATGCCAAAATTTCACTGTTAAATAAGTAAGTATTGTGGAAACTATAAATAAAATTATTAATAATAAAGTAAAACTCATTTCTTTTTGTTTTCGTTAATCAATATCAATGCAAAAATAGCATAATTGGCAATATCCATTATATTGGAATCGACTCCTTCTGATACTAACGTTTCCCCTTTGTTATTAAGTATCTGTTTAATCCTGAATATTTTTACTAAGATAAAATCTGTCATACTACTAATCTTCATATCTCTCCATGCTTCCCCATAATCATGATTTTTTGCTTCCATCAGCATTTTTATCTCTTGAGATTTAGCATCGTATAGCTCCATCGCCCTTTCTATGCTTATATCCGGTTCATCCGTTATATTAAGATCCAATTGTATTAATGCCATTATACTGTAATTATAGATAGCGGCGAATTCTCCTTCAACTGAATCTTTAACCTTATTTTCTCCGGTCACCTGTATATTGCGGATCCTCTTTGCTTTTATAAACAACTGATCTACTATAGAGCTAATTCTAAATATTCTCCAGGTAGGCCCATAGTCCTGCATCTTATGATTAAATATTTTTCTTGTTGCAGAAATTATTTTATCGTATTGTTGAAGTGTTTTATCCAAAACTTTAAGTTTAATTTTTTACAAATATCCTAAAAAAATACATGCCAAACTAATTTGACTAATCAATAATCTGTTAATAGATAAAATATCAATCCGGAAAACACTATTATGAATAGATATTACTCAATAAAAAAGAAAGCCGAAAAAAATATACTATTTATTTGCAATTACAATATATTGATAATCCAAAGTAGTATCATCACTTTTAATATTTTTAAACCCGGCATCTTCCAGAAGGTTTTCAAGTTTATTTAATGGTAACCTCTCTTTTTTATCAGGAGCATCAATCGGAAGATTTTTCATTTTAAAATCCACAATAAATATTTTCCCGTTTGGTTTTAAATCCTTTCTAACAATTTCAAGATATTGTTTTTTGTTTTTTATAAAACTAAAAGTATTAATTACCACTACTACGTCCACTTCATTTGGTTTAAGTAGAGGGTCATTTACTTTTGCCAATCTTGTTTCAATCCGGGACTGAATTTCATCAGGAAGTTTTTCTTTCAAATTATCTAAAATATCAAGATAATCCTTTTCAATATCAATTGCAATAACTTTTTTTGCCTTCATAGCTATTCTGAAAGTAAAATAGCCGGTACCGGCACCTATATCCGCAACACTTTTATCTTTCAGATCTCCAAGCAAAGCAATCACCGTCTCAGGTTTTTGCCATTTTTCTCTGTTTTTATTTTCATCTTTATTTATAATAAGGACTTCCTCCTTTTTGCTGCTTTGAGCAAGAGACTTATGAGTATTAACAGCATCACTGTTCTTCTTGCATGAAACAAAAAAAACAGAAATCATAAAAACAAAAAATATACTATTTGATATATTCAATTTCAATTTAAAAAACATTAATCACAAAAGTAATAAATAATAAAATAGTATAATAAAAAAAGCTCCTGAAAATTCAAGAGCTTTTATTATTTAAGCCATTTCAACTTTACTTTTTAAAGAAAAATCAAATAATAACTTACTAATTTTTAAGAAAATTCCACATAATACCAATTTTGTAGTAATAAGAAACATTATGCTTATTACCATTTGACCTCTCCAAACTGGTACTACTCTTATATGCCAAACCGTCCATATCTCTTCCTATACTTGTTACATTTAAAAATAATGTCATCCTATTCGGAAGATCATAGCTACTCCTTAATGAAAACCCGATGCCTGCTTTAATTGCATCAACATTCACTCCGGGACCACTTGATTTTTTCATCAAAGGAAATGCGGCAGTAAAACCTAAACCAATTCTTACCCTTCTTGACTTAGATAATTTTTTCAATCTTAATGCAGCATTATCATCCGGATTAATCTTAGTATTTATGGGAAAACTCATACCGGGATATACCGTGATATCACCAAGTGCCAATCGAGTTTTTCTATCTAATGCATCTTTCTTCCCGAAAACATAAAAAGTTCCGAGCTCAGCACCAAAAAACCATTTTTTAGCTACATCGGGAATATAATTGTATTGAGCAATTACTCCAATGTTATAAGGATATTTCGTTGTTTGATTACAGTCAAAAATACCTGTGTGAAGACCAACAAAAAAATCTGAAGATTCACCAATAAGTGCTTCTTCCGAAGTCAACATACCTTCCTGAGCATTTAAAGAATTAAACGACAAGGTAAACGTAAAAAAAGCTATACTTAATAATAATTTTTTCATTTTTTAACTAACTTTTATTTCAGAGAATTTTAATTTCGATACAAATCTATAATTATTTATTTAATAAACAAAGACATCCAAATAATAAAAACTAATATTTATTTTTATTATTTATATCATGTTCAGAATCCTATACTTACACATACATATATTATGATATAGGAAATTGAATATTTATCCGGCTTTATCCAATTGCTTGATTGTTTTTATAATCTTTAATATTTGTTTTTTAGTACCTCTTACGTTATCCTTTTTTATGTTATTTGTAAATATCGTAAAATTAAGATATTTCCCCTTCTTATTTTTTACTATTCCACTATAATTCAATACTCCCGATATAGAACCGCTTTTCAGCCATATACTATCGGATAAAGTAAAAAGATTTTTAGCATATCCATCAATCCCTGCCCTAGGCAAAATATCCAAAACTTTTTTAATACCACATTCTTGAGTCATAAAATAGATAAATCTGTTCATCGCTTTAGGACTTATCAGATTATTTGAAGAAAGACCACATCCGTCAACTATCTGCATATTTGAATTCACAACGGGATATCTTTTGAAAAATGATTGTATTTCTTTTTCAGAAAGATAATCATAAGGATGATTTTCAGAACTACAATTCAATTTAGCTAAAGCTTCACTATACATATTAATACTATAATCATTACACATTTTAACGATATCAAGTAGTGGTGGAGATTTTATTGAAAATAAATAATTTTTCTTAGAATAGACCTCTTCCTTAATTCTGAGATTTTCATAATATATGTTTTCATTTTCCAAATAATCACCAAGCATATACATAAATGTTTCGGGTGGATTAGGGATTGAGCCGCGAATGGTAAATTTATCTTTTCCGGGAGGTAAAGTCCCTTTAACAATAATGTTATAATCAAACGGTTTATTATAAATATAAGCATTATCACCACTATCTTTTTTACCGGTTCTAACAAAATTTTTAATATTCAAGCCATAAATTTTAGGATTGATATCAATAATTCTAGTCTTTTCATTCAATTTATTTCCGGTTTCAAAAGTCAAGGTATATTCATTATCGTTAATATTTAACGGGAAAGCTCCACCTGCATAATAATTTCCTATATCCTCATAAGTCCAACTACCGTTCACCGGAAAAGATTTATAAGACATAACAAGAATAATATCTCCGTCAATACACCTTATCTTATTCTTTTTAATAGCTTTTACTATTGCATTCATAATCGTTTTATAGCCATCTTCATAAAACCTTTTCGACCCCAAAGTAGGATCACCTGACGGAAAAATCAAAATATCACCTTCCAATGTCCCATCAAATAATATCTTACCTGTATAAAAAAATTTGGTTGAGAATTTGAACTTGTCTCCTTTTGACTCTATTGAAGATAGTGTATAAAACAGTTTTAACACAGAAGCCGGAATAAAATTCTTACCTGAATTGTATCCTAAAATTTCTTTACCATCTTCAAAAACCGATAATCCAACTTGGCATGATGATAAATACCCTTTCTTTAAATCAGATAATATTTCGTTTTTGACATTAGCTTGAGCATTGACAAAAAACGAATAAAATATTAATAAAATAAAATGTAATTTAATATACATTGTTAAGCATTTCAAAAAAACTATATTGAGATTGTAATCAATTTACGTGTAGCTATAATATTTCCGTATTTATCTTTCAAAGCTATAAGATAAGCTCCTTTTCTTAAAAAAGAAAAATTGTATTTTACCAAAGTATTTTCTCCAAGTTTTATACTCTTTCCCCATATTTTTTTCCCTATTATATTATATATTTCCAATTTATAATCTCCCGGTTTATAATTTGAAAAGATAATTTTCGCAAAATCATACGTAGGATTTGGATAAATTAAAAACACTTTCTTATACTTTTTTAAAAATAATACTTCTTTTCCTATGTTGTCATTTTGATATTCAATCATATAATTTTTGCTATTTTTAGAATAACTTATTTTTGCAAAATAATATCTGTTTTTATTGGAAAAGAAATAATAATACGTACTTTTACCGGTATTTTTATAAATCTTTTTAAGGATTTTCTTATTGTAAACAGGAATTTCATCACCGCTTTTATGATCATAAAGTTTTATTTCAACAAATTCTTCAATCTTTAATCTTAATGCGGAAACACTTTTATTTTTAAATTCGAATCTACCATCAGCATCATAATGATACTGCCTTTTAATCAATCCGTATAACTTTATCTCTTGAACTTTGAGAGGCAAATTGCGAGTGATTTCAACAGGTAGCTCTTGTCTATCCAAAATCACTTCAAAACTTGTTGAATCGGAAAACCGTGCACCATAAAATAATTTTTTTTCAGAAAATACGATCGGCTTTTTATATAATACAATACGGTTGGGATTTAATTTGGTCTTTAGAATAAATCCTACTTCATTTAATCTATAACCTCCTTTTTGATAAATTACATTATTTCCATTTTCAACCTTAATTGCTTTCTGATTTGTACTTCCGGGAATTTTAATATCGATAAACTTCAGCTCTTTCACAACCGGTGATTGTTCTTCACTCAAATCCCAAGTGATATGTGAACCATCTTGTTTAACCAATGATGAATCCAAATAATCTACCGTATAATCCAAGGCGGTTCCACCTTTAAGATCAATGTGGTATTTCCCTATTTCCATTTGAGCAAACAAGGAAATACCGAACAAAAGAAAAATCAATATAAAAAATATTTTTTTCAATACTTATTAATTATTTTTAACTATTCATCTATAATCATTTTGACTTAAAAATTCTCTTTTTGCATCAAGTTCAGCAATATTTTTTGAAATAGTATCACTATTACTTCAAAATATCTGCATATTCTGATACAAAAATAGTTATTTTCAGCTCAAAAGCACTCTATAGACATACACCATTTAGTGTCTGTCTATAAAATCACAAAAATAATTTTAATATTTGTTTTATCAGTATTATTTACAAATATTTCTTAACCGTAACTACACAATATAACCCTATATTTGTTGTAATTGAATATATTTATAATAGTGTCCTTTAATTTTTATTAATTCTTCCGGTGTACCATTCTCAATAATCTCACCATTTTCAAGCACAATTACCCTATCTACCGACTGTATGGTTGACAACCTATGTGCAATTATCAAAGAAGTTTTATGCTTCATAAGTTTGTCCAGTGCTTTCTGCACAGATTTTTCAGATTTAGAATCCAAAGATGAAGTAGCTTCATCCAATATAAGTATAGGAGCATTTTTATATATAGCTCGCGCTATAGCTATTCTTTGTCTTTGTCCTCCACTTAGTTTTGTTCCTTTATCACCGATTCTCATCTCTTTGGCCTTTTCGATACCTGAAACAAATTCATCCACTAATGAAACTTTTATCGCTAATTCCAAACGCTCTTCATCAAAATCTCTATCAGAAAAGGTAATATTATTTAAAACAGAATCATTAAACAGCAATGGATCTTGTGATACTATTCCTACCATACCGCGAAGATCATTTATATCGATATCCTTAATATTCATTCCATCCAACAAAATCTCACCTTGATCCACATCATAAAACCTTGAAAGTAGGTCGGCTAAGGTAGTTTTACCAGCTCCAGAAGCTCCTATTAAGGCTATTTTTTCTCCTTTCCTTATTTCAAGATTAATATTTTTCAATACATACTCTTCCGTATCAGGATACTTAAAACTAACATTTTTATATACAATAGAAGTGACAAAATCGCTTTTTCTTATTGCATCCGACTTGTTTTTTATATCATTTTCAACAGTTAAAATCTCTTCCACCCTTTCCATAGCTGCTGCACCTTTTTGAAAACTATAATATGCAGAAGAAAAAGATTTTGCAGGTTCTATTATAGAGAAAAAAGCGTAGATAAATGCAAAAAAGGTCGCTGCCAAAATTTCTCCTTTAAAAACCAAAATAGCAGAATAATACATTAAAACGGAAATAACCACAACTCCTAATACTTCAGCAAGAGGAGAGCCAAGATATTTGCGCCACATCAACCTAGTGAGGATATTCTTATATTTATTATTGACAAAGTCAAATTTATGGATTGCCATATCCGTAGCATTAAAACTCTTAATAATCTTTATGCTCCCCAATGTCTCTTCCAAAATACTTAATAAATTGCCTAAATAAGTTTGTGCTTCCGAAGATTGTTGCTTCATTTTTCTGGAAACACCTCCTATTAAAAAGACCGTAAAAGGTAACAGTACCAAAACAAATAAAGTCAATTCGGGACTTATGATTATCATAAAAGCAATTGCTCCAATTATAATCAACGGAGCTTTTATCAAGGCATCAAAACCATTCATAATGCTATTTTCTATTTCCTGCATATCCATACTCATCCTTGACAAAAGATCTCCCATATTTTTATCTTTAAAATATAAAACAGGAAGACCGATTAAATGGTGGTACAACTCACTTCTCAAATCACGAATAAATCCATTACGGGGCGGAGTTATAAAAAAAGTTCCAAAATACCTGAAAATATTTTTTAATAAAAACGAAAGGAAAAAAGCAATGATCACATATAATAATGCTTCCTCTGCAGTCCTGCCCTCTATCAATCTTGACAATTGATAATTGAGATATTCTTTTATATCCGCACCAGGATTCAATACGGGCTTTAAATTTTTAGTTTTGTCCGGATTAAAAAGCAAATCAAAAAAGGGAATAAACAAAGGTATGCTGGCTATTGTAAAAATAGACATTAAAACATTGGAGATAATACTTGCTATCAACCAATATTTATAAGGAAATAATCTTTTGACTATATACCAAAAGCGCTTCATCTTTATTTTTTATCAAAATGATTTTAACGGAAAAGTTACCTCAATCGCAAGCATCAAATTTAAAAAGATAATAATATCAATCCTTTGTATTACTATTCTTCAATTCCTTCTCCTATCTCAAAATCTTCCATAAACCCCGTATCAAATTTTCCCGATAGAAATCTTTTATCATTCATCAATTTTTTATGAAAAGGAATTGTGGTTTTCACCCCTTCAATAATATATTCATCCAAAGCCCTCTTCATCTTTTTAATAGCCTCTTCCCTGGTTCTGGCGGTACAAATCAATTTTGCAATCATAGAATCATAGTAAGGAGGAATCATGTACCCCGCATAAACATGAGAATCAACTCTGACTCCTTGTCCACTTGCAGAGTGATAAGCAGTAACCAATCCCGGACTCGGAGCAAAATTCTTAAATGGATCTTCTGCATTTATTCTACATTCAATAGCATGCATCTTGGGAAAATAACTCTGCCCGGTGATTGGAATGCCGGCAGCTATTTTTATTTGCTCTTTAATAAGATCGTATTCTATGACCTCTTCCGTAACCGTATGCTCAACCTGAACTCTGGTATTCATTTCCATAAAATAATAATTTTTATGCTTATCTACCAGAAACTCAACTGTGCCAAGCCCTTCATATTTAATGGATTTTCCGGCTTTAATAGCAGCTTCACCCATTTCTTTTCTCAATTTCTTGGTCAAAAACGGTGAAGGACTTTCTTCTACAAGTTTTTGATGCCTCCTCTGAATTGAACAATCCCTTTCGGACAAATGGGCAACATTGCCATACTGATCACCTATTATCTGAAATTCAATATGCCTTGGATTTTCAATAAATTTCTCAATATACATACCGTCGTTTGAAAAAGCAGCTTTTGCTTCCTGACGAGCTAAAGACCATTGCTCTTCAAATTCTTCCGGTTTTGTCACAATCCTCATTCCTCTTCCTCCTCCACCGGCGGTAGCTTTTAAAATAATCGGATACCCTATTTCTTCAGCTATTTTCAATCCTTTATTCAAATCTTTTAAAAGACCTTCAGAACCCGGTACCACAGGGACACCGGCCTTGATCATTGTTTCTTTAGCCGTTATTTTATCTCCCATTTTCCTTATCATCTTGGGAGTAGGTCCTATAAATTTAACATTGTGCTGTTCGCATATCTCTGCGAAATCAGCATTTTCCGCTAAAAATCCATAACCCGGATGTATTGCATTTGCATTTGTGATTTCCGCTGCCGCCATGATTCTGGCAGGATCCAAATATGATTCAGCAGGATTTGGAGGACCGATACATACAGCTTCGTCCGCAAACCTCACATGAAGACTATCGGCATCTGCTGTAGAATATACTGCAACTGTTTTAATACCGATTTCTTTGCAGGTCCGGATTATTCTTAAAGCAATTTCACCTCTATTGGCAATTAATATTTTATCAAACATAAAACTATTTTTTTCACAAATCTATATACTACCCTTTAGGATCTACTAAAAACAAAACCTGGTCATATTCAACAGGAGAAGCATCTTCCACCAATACATCAACGATTTTTCCTCTAACTTCAGCTTCTATTTCATTAAATAATTTCATCGCTTCTACAATACAAACAACAGTGTCTTTATCAACATTGTCACCTATTTTAACATAAGGATCTTTATCAGGGCCTGGAGAACGGTAAAATGTTCCAACTATAGGTGATTTGATTTCCAACAACTCTTTTTTTACTTCAACCGGTGTTTCCGCTTTCTTATTCTCCTGTTGAACAGTTTCCGCTACAGGTTCACTTCTCACTTCGGAATGAGCAGGAATATGTGATGAAACCACAACAGGAGCAGCAGTTTGTGCCTGAGGAGCATTTACATATTTATGATATTCCTTAGTTCTGATTGTTAACCTCAAATCACCATCTTTCATTTTAAATTCGGATAGATTTGAATTGCTTATTAATTTGATTAAACTTTGAATTTCTTTGTAATCCATGATGTCATTTTTTATGATAATTCGAATTAATTATAATTACTTTACACGTTCCATATATTCGCCGGTCTCGGTAAGTATTTTTACTTTATCTCCGATATTGATAAATAGGGGAACTCTTATTTCAGCTCCGGTTTCAACAGTTGCCGGCTTTTGTGCATTTGTAGCAGTATCCCCTTTCACTCCGGGTTCAGTGTAAGTAACTTCCAAAATTATATGCTGCGGCATCTCTGCCAAAAGAGGTGTTTCATTTCCAGCATGAAACAAAATATCGACAGAATCTCCTTCTTTTAAAAATTCAGGTCGAGGAAGCATATTTTCATTTAAAAAAACTTGTTCATAAGTTTCCGTATTCATAAAATGATATCCCGAGTCATCTTTATAAAGATATTGATATTTTCTTCTTTCCACTCTGACATCATCTATTTTATGTCCGGCTGAAAAAGTAACATCTATAACCTTACCCGAAGTGATACTTTTCAACTTTGTCCGTACAAAAGCAGCTCCTTTCCCGGGTTTTACATGTTGAAATTTGGTTACAACATAAATATCATTATTATAATTCATACATAATCCGTTACGGATATCTGAAGTCGTTGCCATATCTATATATTTTAATTAGCTTGCAAAAGTACGCAACAATTAGTTATTTTGATAATTTATCCCAAAGAAAGTTAAATAAATCTGTAAAATGTAAAATATAGATTGTACAACAAAGAAAATAATAATAACAAAAATTAATTTTGCATATCAATAAAATTTAGTTAGTGTCTGGCTATAAAGCGCTTGATTTTTAAAAAATAAAGATTTTTGATGAGATTTTTATCTTTCTGAGAATTAGTGATGCCTTAGCATCAGTAATTTGAATAAAGTAAAAATATCGCAAAAAGAATATTTTTAAAATTTTAATGACTTTATGGACAGACACGAAATAGACATTTCTATAAGAAAAACC
>JALSPW010000100.1 GCA_026985735.1 Saprospiraceae bacterium | reverse complement strand
CTTTGCGTATGGTATTGATAATAATATCAAAAACTTTATTTTGTATATGTTCTTTTATTTAATTTAAAATATTTAATTATGAAAATTTTAAAATTTTTTATCATTCTTATTTTATTTACTGTTTTTTCAAGTTTTACATATAAAAATGAGATTATTAATGAGCCTACAAACATCGAATATAAAATCTTTTTATATAAAAACGGTGATATTGTAATGGTTGATGATGGGGATAATGATTGTGTTAAAATTTATGGAGAAAACCTGCAAGGAGATTTTGAGTTTCTATATTCTTTTGGATGTTAATTTTATAACTTTATTAAAATATTATAGCTATGAAAGTTTTTAAATTTATTTTTTCAACAATGTTTTTATTAATTTTTATTACTTCTTTAAGTTATTCTTCATCTAATTCCATTTTAAACACCAATGATAAAATATTTTTTTATCGGAACGGAGATGAAGCAGTTGTAGTTGATAATCGTGATTGCGTTGATTATTATGTAGAAAACGATAATGGAGATTTTATATTCATTTATACAACTTGTAATTAATATGATTTTTTTGACTTTTTATTTTTTTAACTATTAAATAATTATTTTTATGAAATATTTAAAATTTGTTTCCGTTTTTATAACAATACTCATTGTTGTTGGGGTTTTAAACGCGGGAAATGCCAGTAGAAATAAAATAGCACCTATTGATGATATTTTTATGAATTTGGATGGATCTTATTTTGTTATTCATAATAATAATCCTTGTGACAGGACTTATGTTCAAAAATTGAATGGGGATTATGAGTTAGTTGCTGATTGTAATGGTACAAGGTAAATTGAGTTGTTCTTAATTTTAATAAAGTGTAACTACTCACGTAGAATTCTCTTGAGTTAAAAATAACTATTTTTGTAACAAAAGAAGCTGATATTTCGAAGTAATAGTGGCGCTATTTCAAAAACTATTGCTGTACTTTGGTGCAAAAAGATAATTTTTTCAGGCAATATGATTCTACTTGAGTAGTTACAATAAAGTTATTGATGTAGAACAAATATTAATTTTATTAATCAAATAATACATACAGAAATATGATTAAATATATTCTTGGAATTTTTTGAGTGTATTACAAAATTTTAGTATATTTTTCCGGAATTAAATTTAAAACAGATGAAATCAAAGATTAAATTAATTGGCGTGATTATTCTTATTTTGCATTCATTTTTTTTAATATCTCAAGATATTATTGTTAAATATGTTCAATATGAAAATAGCGAAAAAAAAATTGATTTGAATGATCGCAGATATAAAAAATTACCTGAAAATATAAAGAATAAACTGATTCAACAATCTTTGATAAAATATACAGATTATTTTACATTATACCATTCAAAATATAAATCAAAATATATTTATGATGAGAGAAAATTTGAATCGGCTGACGAAGCTGATTTTTTACCGGTGTTGTTCACGTTGAATTATTATAAAGATTTTTTAAAAAAGAAAATAATAATGATTGCTGATTTTGTTCCTGATGATTATCAAGTGGAGCGTACATTTGATGAGATATCCAAAGAGCTAAAGCAAGACACGATGACAATAAACGGATATCTATGTAAAAAAGCGATAATAAATTTTTTAGATGACATGAAAGCGGTTGTATGGTATACCCCCGATATTCCTGTGCCGGACGGTCCTTCATGGTTTTTTGGGTTACCGGGTCTGGTACTTAAAGTGAATATTGAAAATACAATAATAACAGAAGCTGTAAATATTGAATTTCCAAAAAATATGTTGGAAATAGAGTTACCCGACAGAAAAAGACCAATATCGTATAAAGAATACAAAAAAGATTATATATTCAAGTGGATGTCAGAATATAATAATAAATAGTCTTTATCTCTAAATCCCCTCAGCTGAATAACCGGAATAAAACCTCTTTTATGGTAAAGTATTTTGTGTTTATTTTTTTCCCCGTCATCATACATTCTCAGGTTACTATTAGCGGTAGAATTCTAAATAACAACAATTCACCTTTGGATGGAGCAAGTATCCAGATTTTCAATAAAGATACCAGCAAAATTCTGGATTTTTCTATTTCCGGAAAAGAAGGAAAGTGGACTGCTTCAATATCTAAATTTGCGGATATCATTATTTCAGTGAGGTATCTGGGTTACCGGGATATTATAAAAGGTTATTCTATAAACAAACCTGATACGGTATTACCTGATTTTATACTTTATCCCTATAATTTTCATCTAAAAGAAGTGATTATCAAGGCAAAAAAAATAGATTTTGTCATTGATGGTGATACGATTTCGTATAAAGTAGATCCTGTAAGAGACAGTACGGATTTTTATGTAGAAGATATTTTAAAAAAGCTTCCTGATTTTGAGATAAGGGAAAATACAAGTATTTTCTATAAAGGGAAAAAGGTTGATAAAGTATTGGTAGAAGGTAAAGATTTGCATGATAACAGGCAAAAATTTTTTCTTCAGTCTTTCACTCCCAAAGATGTGGATAAAATAGAAATTATACGGCATTATAAAGATATGGCTGACAAATTCAATAAGTCTCAAAGCGATAAGACCGCTTTGAATATTAAACTTAAAAAAGGAGCGTTGAATAAAATTAAGTTTATTACCGAAACATCAGCCGGATATGATAAAAAATATTCTCATAGCTCAAACATATATTATATAAAAAATCATTTGGGAATAAATTCATATTTAAAATTGAATAATAAAGGAGAAAGCGATTTGAGTCTCATGGATTTTTTAAGACTCCAAATACCACCAATCGAAACATTGATAGATAATGGAATGAAAAGCATTATTCCGCCCGGTTTTATGATGCCAAATGATTTATCTGGAAATTTTGATATTGTTTGTGCATTCAATACTGAATACAAAAAAAAGAAAAATAATAACATTAAGTTTTCGATTTTATCGGCATATTTAAAAAGAAACAGTAGCTCACGGTTGAATAGAAATTACATATATAGCAATACCGTTTTGTTGGGTGACAAAATCGGAAATTCGGTTTTCAATGCGATTGACGAATCATTTTCCGTAACAAAATTTTATAAAAAGATACTTTTCGGATTTAGATTTCCGCTAAGGTATGTGAAGAGTTCGGGAGTGAAAAATTTTCAGGATATAATTCTAAACGAATATTTTACCAATTATAAAGAAAAATATTTAAATTTAAAATCTTCTCCCAATCTTAAATTGACATACAAATTATATGATGATATAATGATTCTTATGAACTATGATATTCGATATGAAAATAGAAATGCAAAGAATAATTATTCCGATTTTTCTCCTGATACTATTCTATATATTAAGAATCATGTTGAAAACACCGGTTTTAATCATAATGTATCATTGCATATTAAACATGTTTCGAATAAAAATTTGATAATAGATGTTTTTCAAAAATATATATCCGTAAATAAAAAATTTATATCAAAAACCGACAATCATTTTGGATTGTTAGAAGCAAATTCTAAACTAAAAGATAATATTTTTAGTTTGAATGTGCACATTGGTAATAATTATGGGAAAATAAGATTTTTAAACAAATTTGAATTAATTCAAAATCATAAGAGAATTTTAAATGATTATTCCAATGAGTTTACTTATTTCAATGACAACTTTTATATAGGATATAATTTTTCCGAACTTAATTATACCGGATTATCTATATATTTTAAAAATTCATTGTTTGGTTTTAATGAAATTTCTAATACCTCATATCTGAATGAGTGCAGGACAATTACTATAGGTGGTATTTCACCTGATGTTTTAAGAAAGATAAAAGGACTTAGTCTTAGTTATGTAAATATGGATAATAGCAAATCTTTTTCCAGTATTAATACATTTTCTTACACCGTAACTGATAATCCGGTAATTTATGAAAATAGCTTTGAAGAGGGATTTAATATTTTACGGAAATCAATTGGCAAACAAAGCAAAACAATAAATCTTATAAGTAATTTCAATAAATCTTTTAAATCTAAATTCAAAAGAATAAATATTAATCTTAAATATAATAATACTAAAATATCAAAGGAAAATCAAATAAAAATACAAAACCTTAATTTTGAATATAAAATAAAATTATTTTTTGAAATATCAAGCTATATGAAATTTATTGCAGGATATGAATTTAATTTTACAAATCAGAATATCAGTGATAAGAATTTTAACTTTAAAGCCCATAAACCAGATTTGGAATTTGAAATAAAGAACAAAAAATTCATGTTGAATAATAAATTCTCTTT
This sequence comes from Saprospiraceae bacterium, assembly GCA_026985735.1. Lineage (GTDB taxonomy): Bacteria > Bacteroidota > Bacteroidia > Chitinophagales > Saprospiraceae > JADJGA01. The sequence goes on along the minus strand of JALSPW010000100.1, from coordinate 10,390 downwards.
TGAAAATAATATTTATTTAAAAGATAAATTGGTTTATCCATTGTGGAGTTTAGACCTTCGATATTTTATTAATTCCGGTTTTTCTCTATTTATAAAAGGGAAAGATATTTTGAATTTGAAAGGTAGAAAATTTAGATCTTTAAAAGTGACAGAACAATATATTGAAGTATCAAATTATATGAAATTTCCGGGATATATCTTGATAGGAGTATATTACACAAATTAAACTGCAGTAAACACAGAGGAAGAATCCCTATTGAAAAAAAAACAATAAATCCATTGTAGTTCAATATATTTCACTTGTTTGCTTTTGATAAAAATTTCCCATACAGCATCAATGTCCGGCCTTGATAATTATGTAAATCTCCAATAATGGTCTTACAAATCCCTGTATTGTATAAATAAAAAATTGAAATTTACACATGTTTGTGTAGCGATTTGTTATCCGCAGGCATTTTATAATAAACGGCAACTCAAATTACTATGATTGATAAAAAAAATATACTCTTTGTTTTTGTATTAATATTGAATCTGTTTTCATGTTATGATGATATAGTGATAACTGATGATATAAAACTATTGGCAAAAAATCATCCTCCTGTTTATATTTCGGCAGATATTGTGGGAAGTATTCATGATGAAAATGGTAATAATTTGACAGGATTGACTGAGAAAATTAATAATCAAAATTATTTTACGACAAATAGCGGTTATTATCATTTTGAGGTACATGACGTAAATAAGAATAATACTATTTTAAGTATTTTTGATAAGAAAGTTCAATATGAATTTTCGGTAAAGCCTATTGAAAATGAAATTAATTATTTTTGTCATACTATTATATCACATCCATTGGAAGAAAATTTTTCATCAGATGAAAATAGTGTTATTAATTTTGATAAAGATATTGAATTGGATATAGAAGCAAATTCTTACACAATATCAAATACTGATTATACAGGTGAGGTAATGATGAAATATTTTATTTTGGATTTGACAGATCCAATACATTTGGAGTCTCTGCCAGGAGGGCATTTGGCAAAAGATAATAATGGTAATGATGTTTGGTTGGATTATAAAAAAGCAATATATTTTGATCTATTCACTAACGGAGGAGATAAATTGAATTTAAAAAAGAATAAAGGGACTTTATCTGTTAATAATAGCGATTGTGATGATTGCCAAATCTGGTATTATGATCCGGAACAAAATGTTTGGGTTGAATCGGGTTTTTCAAATATTCCCGTGCTACAAGGCGGGTTTTATTGTCTTGCTAATTCATACGTGTACAATTTGGTGACAGGAAATGCGTTTGCCGGGAAAAAACCATTAATGAATCAAGCGGTTGATTTTTATTTGAATGACAAGTTGATTCAGAGGGTATACACCACAAATACAGGGAAGTGGTTTACTCATTTACCGATAGATAAGGATTATATTGTTAAAATGAATATTTTTTCAGAGGATGTTTTTGAAATAAAATTTAATATAGGAGAAGATGATACAACAATAATACCGGGTTTTGATATAGGTGACAATGTGATTTCATTTTTTAAATTGAATGGTGAGATAAGAAATTGCGAAAATAAGCCTGAAACCAATAATTTTTTGGTTTTGAATCAAGAAGATTGCAAAAAATATTTTTATGTAGATGATTCGAAAATTTCTCTTAATATTCCTAATAACAAAAATAAAATTTTGGATATCCTTGTAGCCGATGAATTGTGGAAAAATACCGGTGTTTCGGAAAAGTATTATATAGTTGAAAATAATGTTAATTTTAGTAAAATATTTTCTTGTAATGAGATTAGTCAAGATGGATATTTTGATATTTCAATAGATGGAAATGAGAAACTTTTTGTTACTACTGAAGCTAAATGGGTTGATGGAAGAACAAAAATCACCGTATATGATTTAAAAAATGCAGAAATGATACTTGAATTATATTTTTCTGGTAAAAACGCAAGAAAATATAATGATGCCGAATTGAATATATATTTTGACAATTTGATTATTGATGATAAAAAATATGAAATCAATTGCTTGAATAGTAATGATGGTTGTGGATTTGAATATTTTGAAATAGAATCTTATGGGGAAAGAAAAAACGATTGGATAAAAGGACGGTTTAAAGGAAAATTTTGGATTAAATCTTATAATCCTTTATCTGCATCATATAAAACAATAAATGCCGCCTTTTTAGTTCGGCGTGTATTTAGATAGAGCCTGTATACTAAAGACAATATATAATTACCATGAAATGACAAAACTGCTAACTTTTGACAGAAAAAGAAATAATAAAATACTGTAAATCAAGAAAACCGGGTGGTTTTAAGATATTGGTGGATTCTTTTTCTCCCAAGTTAATGGGGATTTGCATGAGGTATATGCAAGATGATTTTGCTGCAAAAGATGTATTGCAGGAAAGTTTTATAAAAATATTTCAAAATATTGACAGATATTATGATAAGGGATCATTTGAGGGATGGTTGAGGAAAATTACGGTAAATACGTGTCTTATGGCAATTAGAAAACAAAAAAACGGATTTGATATCCTCGAACTTTCAGATATCAATAACCGTCAAGTCAAACCTGATGTGGAATTTGACTTAAATGAGAAAGATATATTGAAAATGATAAGGCAATTGCCTGGACAATACCGGGCTATCTTCAATTTATTTGTGATAGAAGGTTATAGTCATGCAGAAATAGCTAATCTGTTGCAAATCAAGGAGAGTACTTCCAGAACAAAATTGTCAAGAGCAAGAAAATTAATACAACAAATTTATTTGAGAAATATAGAATCTTCTATTGTAAAAACAACGTGATGAAATTTGAAAAACATGAAATAAATATTAAAAATAAAATGTCTTCTTTTGAGCCGGAAGTAGATACGGAGGGGCTGTGGTCTTCATTGGAATCTTTTGTTCCGAAGAAAAAAAGAAAAAGCCCCGGTCTTTATATAACGTTAATTACAGGAATATTTATTTTAATATCATCGTTGGTGTTTTTTATAAATCAGGGAAATAATAATAATGAAAATAAGCATTTAGCAAAGAAAATATCCGTAAAGAAAGATTCGATTGAAACTAATATATGGGTTCCGGATATTGAAAATATCAAGAAATTTCAATTAAGTTCATTAAAAAGCAGTGTAAATAAAAATGATAATCAGGTTGATCAAACAGCATATCAAAATAGTAAAAAATATGTTGAAAAAAAATCCTGTCATTATAAAAATTCTAAAGCGAAAAGCCGGTTGTTTATATATGAACCGGATGATAAAAAGCACGAAAAAAATCCTAAAAAGAGTAAACAAGAATCGAAAAAAAGAAAAATAAATTCTCAAAATAAAAACGATGCTTTGAAAAGAAAAATCATAGCTTGCTCCCATTTATTTTCATTGAAACAGATAGCTGATACACGATCTGAAGAGCTTTCTTGGCATTTTGATGATATACTGATTTTTCACAAAAAAATCCAAAGCAAAGTATTTCTTATAAATTATGGAATAGGTTTGGGATATTTGGATTTTAGTACGATAGGATTGAATAAAAAATCCGGAGAATATTCCAAATATCTCAATTCCATAGTAGATACCAAACCGGCATTGATGATAAATTCAGGACTTGAGTATTTGTTTTCAAAATCATATTATTTCAAAGCCGGTTTAGAGTTTCAAAGAACAGTTATGGCATATCATCCCGTTTGGAAAAAAAGAATAGTGGAAGATAGAAAAATAGAAAACGGACTGATTCAAAGGGTGATGTTGGAAAAAAAATACAATGCAATTGGTCACAATTATCAAAATGCTTTGGATATTTCTTTTGATTTAGGTATGATAATATACCGGTTTCGTAAGATAGATATTGCTTTGGAAATAGGATTGTCATCCAATATTTTGAGGTATTCTCACGGAAAGATTTTGAATGAAGAACTGAAATTGAAAAGCTATTCTTCCGGATTGGCAAATATTTATTCAAAGTATTATTCAACCGGATTTCATTCGTCTATGGTATTGAATTTTGCTATACCAAATAATCTAGTCTGGTATATGCAACCCGGGTTTTTCTACAAAAATATAAGATATAGACTTGGTGATATCGCTATGAAAGAACGGTATAAAATGTTTATATTTATTATTGGCGTAAAACATAAAATTTATTAATTAAAATAAAGATCATGAAATATTTTTATTCTTTTTTTATAACATTATTATTCGGTATGAATGCAAATGCACAGTTTGATTTTGATAAACCTGTTGCAAAATGTATTACGGAAGCCACAATTACTTTGGATAGTACTCATGTCAGAAGAATATATGCTATTGATTTTAATTTTGGAAGTTTTGATACATTGACCCCTGAGAATAAGCTCAGATATACTTTTTGGGATACAAACCCGGAAGTTGATCCACAGTTTGTAGATGAAAAATCCAGTTCTTATATTGATTTTAGGACGGATGTCAATATAACACGTGATATCAGAGTTTATGTGTGGGACAAAAGTGACAATAAAAATTATTGTACAATAAAAATTAATTTGATCGTTGAAGATAATCAGCCTTTTCATATTATTTCGGGCAAAGTATTTATTGATAATTCAAATACCTTTGATAAGGGGGCAATTGCTAATTTGGTTGATGTTTTTGACAAAGAAGATACTTTGACTACTGCAGTAAATACATCAGGGGAGTATTTGTTTGATGGTATTAAGACGGGAACCTACAAGGTCTTTGTGAAAAAACAGTTGTCAATGGAGGCAAGTGGTATAACTCCTTTTGATTTTATTAAAGAACAAAGAAAGATATTTAAAATTTCAGATTTTAAGGATGTTTATCAATATTTCGCTGCTGATATTAATAAAGACAAAAGAATTAATGTTATTGATTTATGTGAAATGCAAAGAATAATGTTAGGATTGACACTTAGTGATTTTGATAATTGGAGATTTGGATATAAAGGACAAACATTTATAAATAAAAAAACAGCTCTGCAGGAAGGCTTACAGGAAGAAGCAATTGTGAATGTTAAAGGCCCGGTTAATGTTGCAAATTTTAGAGCGATTAAACTCGGGGATTTGAATAATTCTTCATTTATATTTGGTGCTGATACTATTGCGATGATAAAACTTGGTATTATGCAAAAGGATTTAGCAGCAACGGAAGGGGCTTTTAATAAGAATAGGATAAAAATTTTATTCGCAAACCCTAATATTGCAGATACGGTTATTGCCGGATTTAAAGACAGATTTGTATTACCCGGAGAGCAAGTGTGTGTGCCTCTAAAGATTTATAATTATGATTCTATTTCAGGATTTCAATTGCCTATTAGTTGGGATACAACTGTATTATCTTTTAGTCATATAAAAGAGAATTCACTCGGAATTGGTTATTATCAAAAAAATAATGAATTATTGACCTTGGGATTCAATTGTAATGCTCCTATTATAAATGATACAATACTTTTTAATGTTTGCTTTGATGCGATTGGTGAAGAAGGGCAATATAGCGACATAGATTTTAAAACCAATATTGGTTATGAAAAGGGATTTTTTTCTATTGAAAAGGAAATTCCTATGCAGACAAAAAGCGGACGGGTATATATTGGAAGCGGTTGTATAAAGCAAAAAGATGTTTTTTTGGATGATAAGGGACAAGCTTTGCTTTATGCTAAAGATTTATATTTCGGTAATGATGATGTTGACGTAAAAATATTTGGTAGCGATAGCATTTACTTTACTTGTGAAGATATAGGTATTCAACTGCTTAATATAAGTGTAAACAAGGGGGACAGTATAGAGTTGTGTAAAGTTTTGGTAAAGGTAAAAGACAATATAAAACCTGTATTAAAAATAAAACCGCATATTGATATACAACTGGATGATTATTATTATCATTTAACTCCTGATATGTTTGATTTGGGATCTTATGACAATTGTAGTGATATATCAGTAAAAGTTTATCCGGAATATATAGATTGTGGATCATCTAATCCCTTATTTGTGAAATTAATTGCGAAAGATAAATCAGGTAATTTGAATTTTGCTTATTCTATTGTTAATGTTACTTACCCGTTTGAATCCAGTACACTAGTTTGTAAAGATACTGTCAAGTTAATATTGGAACCTGAATACGGAGTAAGATTAACACCTGAAATGCTTTTGGATGGAGATTATTACGGTTGTTACAATAATTATAGGGTTAAGATTTTTGATACAATACCTTATAATTTATATAAACCCGGAAATGTAAATAATCCGGTATTTTTACCCGGAAATTATTTTGTCGGAGTGATTAGTATTGATAATAATAGTTGTTGGTTAACTGTGAAAGTCATGCCATTTGATAAAAGTGTACCGTATTTTAGCTTTCAAAATAAAAAAATCAAAAAAGATGAAAATGTATGTATCGGTATGTTTTCTGAAAATATTACAGGTATAGATTCTTTCTCTTTCCCTATTAGTTGGGATGAAAATATTCTTCATTTTTCGTATATAGATAATTTGGCTGAGACTCCTTTGGACAATATTGATTTTGATATTTCTCCATACAATAATGAAATATATGTTTCGTGGTATAATCGTGCCGATACCGATATAATATTTGAAGATCAGAAGCAACTCTTTGATTTGTGCTTTGAAACTACCGGTAAAGAAAATGAAAAAACAGAAATAAATTTCTCAAGTTATAAAAAAAAATCAAAGCCTATGGTATATGATTCCGGAGAAGAGATTCCGTCTCTTTTTAAATCGGGAGAAGTGGATATATTAATGTCACCTATATTATGCATTGATTACATGTCTGTTGAGTTGGATATGAACGGACAAGTCGTAATAAATGGAGAAAATTTGGTAAAAGATTCTGATGATGAGAACTTGATTTTAGTTAATAATAAAAAGACTATTGAATTTGACTGCAGTGATTTGGGGGAAAATATTGCAGAGGTTGATATTTTATATAAAAATGGTATTTATGATAACTGTCATGTAAATATTGATGTTAAGGATGAAATTCCTCCGTTGGTAATACCTAAAACTGATATTATACTCTTACAAAATGATAATGCTGATTCTATTGCTTTGAATCAGGAAATGTTATTGGATACCATTATCGATAATTGTGGTTATACAGTGAAGTTTTCTCCTTCTTTTTTGTATTGTGATGATGTGGGGGAAAATGATGTTTATGTGACAGTAATTGATCAATCGGGAAATATATCTAAAGTAAAAGTTAAGGTTAGGGTTGTTTGTCCACAAATATGTGGTAGCGATATAACTGTTTATCTTGATTATGAAGATGTGAGTTTAAAAGCCGGTTTGCTTCCGGTGGATAGCGGAGAGAAAGTTATCTTAATCAACGGAGAAGAGGAATATTCTTTTAATTGTGATGATATTGGAAAAAATATTGTGGAATTGACAAAAATTGATTCGGTAGGTGATACTATAAAATGTAATACTTTTTTTACAGTTGTAGATAGTATAAAGCCTGTTCCTGTATGCAGTCAAGGTATTACGATTACTTTATCAAATTCCGGAAGTGCGAAAATATCTGCGGATTTAATTGACAATGGTTCTTATGACAATTGTAGTCAAGTGTATTTTAAAGTCAAAAGACTGTCGATGAAACAGGAAGATAATTGTATGGATTTTAATGGAGAAGATTATCCATTAAGTGATACAATTGATATTGGGTTTGATGATGATGTGAATTTTTGTTGTGCCGATATTGATTCTACTGTTTTGGTTGATTTAAGGGTTTTTGACAAAGACCCTGGATTTGGTACTGTATCTCCGGAAAGTTTTACAGATGAAAATAAATTAGCTAATCATTATAAAGATTGTATCACTGAAATTTTAGTCCAAGATAAGTTTGATTGGAATAACGTTTCTTGTCTTGAAGAAATTGATATTGAAATAGCACCTCAAGAATCAATTGAAATTCTTCCTTCTATGGTATTGGAAAATGATGTGGTTTGTGAAAATTCTTTTGGAATTGCATTATATGATAGTACTAAAAGTAATAAGATACAAAATGATAATATTCTTAATGTTTCGGATATTGGGAATACTTATTTTTGTAAAGTTACAGGTAAAGGTTACAATAATTTTTGTTGGACAAAAGTTCATGTGATTAATGCGCAAGATTTTCTTGCTTGTGCTACTACCGTCACTGGAATTTCTTTACAGGGGGTTAAAATGTGGAAAAATCAATATACGGAAGAATCCGGATGTGTATACCTTGCTAATATTAGCGACGGGGATACAATTATACCATATAAAAACGATGATTTTTCTACTGCGGTTGATGTTGCTGATTTGGTGCTTATACAACAATATTTATTAGGTCTGGAAGAAATATCTCCATATCAAATATTGGCCGCAAATGATAATAATGATAATAAGATAAGTGCTTCGGATATATTATCTTTGGAGAAAAAAATAATTGACACAGGTATTAACGAAGATCCCGTATGGATTTTTATGGATAAAAACTATCATGCTACCACAAACAATATTTATAATTGTAAAAATAATATTGTTTTTTCAGATGGCAGACTCAATTATGATTTTTATGGGATCAAACGGGGAGATGTTGATTTAAGTTATGGGAAAAATCAGGAATATGATAGCACGGATTTAGAAATTGATGATTTGGTATTATTTAAGGGAGAAAAATATCATATTGATATATATAATTCATTTGATTTGAAAAGAATTTGGGGTGCACAAATGTCTTTTAAATACAATCCTGATAAAATTAAAATTGATTTGGTAAAAAGTGAAGTTTTACCTAATTTTATTACTAACAATTATTTTAATGATGATGGTAAGTTGAAATTAATTTGGCTTGAGGGTTTAGGTAAAATATTTCCTGTTCATACCAAATTGCTTACAATTGAAATAACAGCAAAAGATAATGGTATTTTACATGATAATTTTGAACTTGATACTTCATTTTTCAATATCATTTCTATGTATGACGTAAAGAAAATTTTGGCTCTTGAATGGAAAGATTATATCAATAAAGTCGATAGTCCGGACTTTCATAATAAAATAGAAATGTATCCGCAACCTGCCGGCAATACTGTTTATGTACATTGGGATAGGAATGAATACGGTGATGTTAGATATATAATCAATAATCTTGTCGGACAAAAAATCAAAGAAGCCGGGTTGTCAAATAAAATAAATATTTCAAATATGAAAAGCGGTTTGTATTTTATTAGATTTTATAATCAGGATAATAAATGGCTTGAAACGCAGAAGTTGGTTGTTGATAGATAAGAATGCAAAGAATACATGAAAAATAGAAATTTATACTTGTTATTAACCTAAGTTCCGGTTTATTTCGTGTCTGTTCATAAAATCAGGAACCTGAACTATAATGTTCGAGATCGAGGCTCGTGAAATATTTGAAATCAAGGAGCTGACTTTTGTCAATGACTGTTTCAAACACGAGCATAACGAAGAAATCGGACATTATAGACAGACACTATTTAATAACTGTAATATCTCCTGCCTTCTCTATCTTCTTGCCTTGGTGTGTAAGGAATACTGCATAGTAAAGGTATACTCCCGGATTTACCGGATTACCTTTGTAACTACCGTCCCACAGACCGGCACCGCTGCCTGTTAGAGGGATGTTACGGCGCTGGAATACTTGCTCGCCCCATCTGTCGTAGATAGCGATGTATTCGATACTCTGTATTTGATCGCTGCCGCCAAGCATCCATATATCATTTAGTCCGTCTCCATCGGGAGTGAATATATCCGGAATGTAAATGTTTAGCTCTGCGGTTGTATTTACGGTTATCTGTATAGTATCACTTGTTTCGCAGCCGTCGCTATTGCTCAGTACCACGATCACTTCCGTATTTTGTACGGGATTTATCGCAAATTCCAATTCCTGATTCTGTTGCTGTTCACCGTTTATATACCAGCTTATCTGCGATAGATCATCAATATTCGTATTTGCTTTTATATTTATAGTATTATTTGTATCCTCTACCGTGATATCGTCTCCGAGGCTTACCTGTATTTGTGGTGCCGCCTTGATTTTCACCTGTTGTATCAGACTGCAACCGAGACTGTCTTCCGCTTCTATCGTGTATATACCCGGAGATAGTCCTTTTATTTTACTGCCTTGTGTTACCGGCTCGCCGTTCAGATAATAAGTCTTTGTACCTATTCCCCCGCTTTTGTACCGTATTGTGATACTCCCGTCTTGCTCTTCATAGCAACTTTCATCCGATGTCTCTACCTCTATCTCAAGAGCAGGTACTTGTATTATCTCAATGCTATCCGTATTGGTGCAACCGTATTGGTCATCTGTTTGAAGATAGTATTTGCCTCCTTGGGTTATCACTATTGATTTTGTGGTATCTCCGGT
>JALSPW010000099.1 GCA_026985735.1 Saprospiraceae bacterium | reverse complement strand
TATTTTCAATGGCATTTGCAAGGCCTATACCGGCATAATCTACTGAACTAAACGATAATTTAATTACCGGATGCTCTTCCCAATCAATTTTATCATATATCCACAATCCTTCGAATAGTTGCTTGTTGCCTTTATAAATTTCTTTTATGGTATTTAAGAGCAAGGATTTACCAAACCGGCGTGGACGTGAGAGAAAAAAATAAGATGCTGATTTTATAAGATTAAAGATATCCTTAGTCTTATCAACATAGACAAAATCTCCTTCTCTAAGTTTTGAAAATTCTTGTATGCCGATAGGTAATTTTTTCATCCAACAGTATTTGTAATACAAAGATATGAAAAATTTATGAAAATTCAGAATCTGGTCTTATGGAATAGGTTGACAAATTTATGTAAATTTTATACCTTAAACTTTATACTTTAAACTTTATATATTTCTGTCAAAAACTCCTATTCCGAATAAAAACGAATCATATCCTCAATAGCTTTTTTACATACAGGACAAAATTCATCCCCCGCAAATGATCTCATAAGACAATCCTGCTTAGGACGATAAACCCCTTTCAAAAGATAGCCCGCACCTTCAAAAGCTCCAACAACATCATTGTATTCGGAAGTCGAAGGGGTAGGGATAGGTATACCATTATTTATCATATTTTTCCATTTGTGATCAAAGTCCACTAAAGTTGTAATATTAGGCTCCCAAGGTTCAACTCCTTTGACATACATATTTTCAAATGAATCTTCATAAGCATATTCGTCCGCCAATCCTGCAAATGCATGACCAAATTCATGAATAAACACCTTGGGAGACTGAAGATTGCCTCCTGCGCTAACCGAATAATAATTGTAAATTGCTCCACCTCCGTATTTCTCCGTATTGACCAGTATATATATCTGATCATAAGGAGCATTAGCTGCAATATCTCTTACTTTATGATATGACAATGTCATACAATATCTATCGGAATATAGTGTATTAAAACTCGTATTCAACACAGTATTTACCTCTATATCTTTAAGTGGATTATCGCTACCGGATTCTATTGAAGAAGCCCATACCGCTTTTACATTAAAATAATCTTTGTATTTATCATAGGGGGAATAAGTAAATAGTTTTTTTACCAATTCCTGACAATCCTTGATAAATTTCCCCAATTCTTTTTCAGTATAACCTTCTGATAAAACAACAATATCAACTTTTTTGTCAGGAGAACCTGATTTTACAATATCGATTACAGGACACTCAAAATCATTTTTCTTTAAATATGGAGTTTTGGAAGGATCAAACTCAATAAAAAACTTCTCTTCAAACTTCATCTCTTTATTACGGGAATACAGTTTTATAATAATCTTTTTTTTAGGAAACGGAAACGTTACTGATTCTTCAAATGCTTTATTGAATTTCTTTGCCTCGGGTGTATTGCTCCATTCATGAAATAGACTTCCATAACCCCTTGAATATATCATATCACCTGAATCAAAATCAAATACCTTGACAAAATATTTCCCGTATTCAAATGTTTCAAGTAAGTTTTTATGTGAACCGCCCCAGTATTTTTCTTTCTTAAATTGCTTAAAAGCATAAAATTCATCAGTGCTATTTCCACTATGAATATAATCCATTCTCAGAGTATGATTTTCAAAATATGTACTGAATTGGCAATAAGCCGGCAGTGTAAAAAAGATAAATAGAATAAATATATTTTTCATCTGTTTGAAATTATTTGTTTGTAAAAATTTAAAATACATTTAGAAATTCATATAATTTTTTTAATCATATCTCCGGGTATATTTTATGATTAATAAAATTCATATTCATATCATCAGCTAAATTTTTTAGTTCATATTTTATTTTCTCAATTTCGCCTCTAATCTTTTAGTGATATTACCAAGTTCAAGAGATTTTTTCCAATATTCGATAGCCTTGGTTTTATTACCTTTTTTAAATTCCAAATCCCCTTTTAATTCCCAATAAAAAGGATGTTTTTCAGTAAATTCCTTTTCTAATGAACTTAAAATATCTACAGCTTTTTTCAAATTATTTTTTTCAATGTATCCGCAAGCCTGCATAAGTTTTATTTCTTTAATATATTTGCCCGATGCATAATCGTAAGCTTCTTCCAATAATTCCAAGCCTTTTTCTATTTTATTCAAATAAATATTCGCCCGCCCAGCATAATAATATCCGGAAACCTGATTAGGATAATAATCAATAGCTTTTTCACTGATATCGGCAAGAGCTTGCCAGTCTTCATCAATAGTATATATTGTCATCAATTGCTTCCAAATCAAATAATTGCTTTTATTGTATTGCAAAGCCTTTTTATAATATTTAATACTCTCCTTCACTCTACCCGAATTGTACAATATATCACCATACAAGCTATTTGCTTTTGCGCTTTCCGGATATTGTTTTAGCAATATCAGCGCAGCTTTTTCCAGCATTCCGGTCAAATTGCTGTCTCCAGAAACCTTTGAAACAAAGGGCAATAGCAATTTCATCTTTTTATCCTCACTTATTTTTTCATTTTCCAACATCGGAAATAACCCCTTAATATAGGAACTTTCATTTCTATTAAAATTTTTCACAGCATTCATATATGATATTGCATTTGGATTTGAAGGATCAAGCTTTAAAATTTTTTTATAAATTTTTTCAGCATCTTTTTCCTTATTCAGCATCCTGTACACCAATGCCTTTTTTCCTAATATTTCAATATCAGAAGGATTTTTTTTCAATAGATTATTAACAGTTTTTAGCGCTTTGCGGTATTTTCTTCCCCGTAGAAATATATTGAATTTATACAATTCTACTTCTCTTTTATTTGAGGTCTTTTTCTCCAATCGATCCAAAATTCCTATGGCCTTATCCGTATTTTTTGATTTTTGATACAAATCTGCTATACGATAATATTTTTTTCTATCAAAATATCCATTATCAAGGTTTTTACTCATAAGATCTGCAGCTTCCAGATACTTACGCTCTTTCACCAAAATATCAATTAAAAAATATTTATATACAAATTTCGAATTATCCTTAAGTATAGCTTTTTTTGCAAAAATTTCCGCATCATCATATTTGTTTTGAGAAAAATAAATTTTGGCTATTTCATAATCTGCAATACCATCATTAGGGAGTTTGTCTTTAATATCCTTTAAAATGTCCAAAGCATCATCATATTTTTCCAAAACGACATTTTGCATCGCTACAATAAGATCACTTTCAAGTTCAATCTCAGCGGGATCCATTAATTCAGGATTTTGTCCAGTTGCAACAGATAACCGTAAGAATAGAATAATAAAAATTAATAATTTACTCATATCAATCAATTTGAATAATAACGAAGATACAAAATTAAAGTATATAGTTTTATCAACAAATTAAAAATATTTTAAATTAAAACAAATAATTGAAAATTGAAAGTTATGTAGGACTTGAAAGCACGCGATAGCATGACTTCAAAGCCGGCTTTGAAAAAGGGATAACATCGTAAAAATCCGGATATTTCATCAATTTCAGACAAATTATATTATATTTGTCCTATGGATAAGCAAAATATCAATAATATCCACGACAAATTCTTCAAATCGATAATGTCCAATATTGAAGTAGCGAGGGATTTTTTTAAGACATTCTTACCTAAAGACGTATTGAATGCTATTGATCTAAGTACATTAAAATTTACACAAAACAGTTTTATTTCCGGTAAACTAAAAGAGACTTTTGCGGATTTGGTCTTTGAGTGCAAACTTAAAAACAGTGAACATAGTGTATATATTTCTATACTTCTTGAACATAAAAGCTATCCCGATAAATACTCTTATGT
>JALSPW010000098.1 GCA_026985735.1 Saprospiraceae bacterium | reverse complement strand
TTGCTTGAAACTTCATAAGCATAATAACGACCACGTATTTCTCTTAATTCTACGCCTTTTCTTTTGTGGATTAACACCCAATCAGGAAATTTTTTCATATTTATATATATTACGTTATACGTAATAGCAAAGGTATATAAAAAAACCCATATATCTATAAGAAAATATGGCTTTTTTTAAAAATATATTACGTGTTATTTGGGAAGTTATAGATTAAAATTTTATAAAGGTTATTTCAAAAGACTAACTTGACCTTTTTTGACTTCTATACCACAAGGAGATCTGACTATAATCCGGTACAGAAATACTTCCGGAGATATTTTTTTATGTTTATAACTACCGTCCCAAAAATTGTTTTCTGAAGATGAAAATACTTTTTCACCCCATCGATTAAATATTTCTGTAGAAATGATTTTAACATTTTCAGTATCTGATAGATAAGGTTTGAATATCTTATTTATCTCTTCGCTACCTTCAGGGAAAAAAGCATTGGGAACGATGATATATGGGGCTTTTGACGGAACTTCATATTCATATTCATAATGACAATTATTATTTGAAGATATTGTTAGATAATAGGTTCCCGATTCAAGGGATTGAATGTTTTTTGTGCTTTTTCCTGTATCCCATGTTAGGTTATACGGGGGATTATTCCCTTCTATGTTTAATGAAATTTCACCGCTATTGCATCCAAAATCGGGAAATATTGAATCCAAGACTTCCAAAGAATCAAATTTGATATTTGCTTTTACAAAACTCTCGCAATTGTTTATTCTATTGAAATAGAATTCATAGTATCCGGATTTTGTAATAATAGAATCTCCTAAAATAATAGAATCGCCTTCGCAGAGCATAGTGTCAAGAATGATTTGAGATTGTGGAATGACGGTCAAATTTAATATGACAATACTGTCCATATCGTAATAAGTAAGTAAAGTATCAGTATAAATACCTGTGGTCTGAAGTATGGTGTCATGAAAAATATAATCGTTCCCTTCACAAATCGTATCAATCAAATTTGTCTTGACAGGTGTGGAATAGATATATATAGCTCCCCGGTTTGGGCCATAAGTATAATCATAATCAGCGCCTATTGCCAATCTTTTTCCCGAGATAGACAGACTTTCGCCAAAATGCATAAAAGTGGTGTCAGGATATGAGGGTTTGATTTTTTTTCTTAATTTCCACAAATCATCATCTAAAATATATTGATAAACTTCTCCGTGGTTGCCCCGGTAAACATAATCATAATAGCCGGCGTATAAATATCCGTTTGAAATAGCAATGGAAGGTGCGAAAATAGTAGTGGTCTTATAAAAATCGGCATGTAAATTTTGGTTAAGAATATATTTGCCATCGTTATATTTATATATTTTAATTGTATCATTCCAAGCGGAGGCAATATATTTTAAATCTTCGGTATATGCCATACTCGAGCCCCCGGAAATAATAAAATCCGAAAAAATGTTCCATTGATTATTAATAAATTTGTAAATCAATGCATGTCTGATAAATTTGTTATCTTCTTTTATGCCGTATGAAGTTACGATAAATTGCTCATCCATCTGAGTTCTGAATAAACCTGTACCGTTAATTATATATTTATATTCCAATGAATCGGAAAATATCCATTTGTTATCTTTTTTTTTGTAAAAATAATCAATCATTGATTTTTTGGATGATGATTGCGTTCGTACAAAAAGCCAATTTTGTGATGATGCGATAAGGACTGTTTTACCGATTAGTTTCTTTTCGTTTGTAATAGAATCCGTTAATTCGAATTTATCATTTGAAATATCATATATCCATATTTTTGTTTCATCTATAGAGTTTTTATAGTTTGGTCTTCTGAAAAATGCGGTTTTACCGGAAAAACTCATATAAGATAAGCCAAGATCATTAAAACTCTGATTGAAAATGGCTCCTGCCAAAGTGTCTTTTTGAATCCATTTGTTATTTTCATATTTAAATAAAAATGCCCTAAGATATTTTTGACGATATGGTGAATAATAAGGCTCTTTGCTTGTAGCTATTAAATAGTCTCCTTCTATATTCACGCTATTTCCAAAGATAGAATATAATTTAGGAACATCAGAAAAAATTTTTTGGATTTGCCCAAATAATGTTTGGCTGATAAACAATAATAATATTATATTTTTATAATTATTTAACATTACAGGGTTATAAGTATTTTATTTACACAAATATATAAATTTTATTTTTAAAAAATATAAAAATGTGTTCTATTTTTGAAATTCATAACAGCCTATATCAGGGTTTGAGTCCCTTGGTAATCCGTCAATATCCGTATTAATACCCGGTATATATTTGCCTTTGTCAATTACAATTGCCATTGTATCCGGTCGATAATCGTATTTTTCAATGTCCAAAAATAAATTATTATCTCCTGCACCGTTTATACATGCACTTGTATTGTCAAAAAAGTGAGGAAATTGATTGTTTTTTGTAATATCTTTTACTTGAAAAAGACAATTTTCAAAATTATATTTAAAATTATCAGGGATGTCTTTTGTAGCATTTGATAATAATAATTCATCCTGATTATCGCCATAGATGATACAGTTTGTGAAATTTGCTTCCAATGGATATGGAATAGTCTCAAAACAATCGGAATCCAGACATTTGTAGTTTTTTAAAACAAGAGCATCGTCCTTATTATTATTGTAAATAGTACAAAAATTCATATTCATTTTTCCTCCGTAATCCATAACTACATTATATCCTCCAATATCTGCAATAAGGCAATTTACCGCATTGAGCTCAGCGTGATTGGAATATATCCCAATGGCTCCGATATGGTAGATTATTGTGTTATTTAGAGAGATAGAAGCCAATGAATCAAGATACAATCCAATCGTTGCGTTTTGTATAATTGTATTGTTTAATTCGGAACCCCGGCTTTCGGGTAGAAAAAATATTCCTGACCATAAAGCATTTATGTCTTGATATTTTTGTTCAAGTCTGTCTGTCTGAATAATTACGGGGTTTTCCGTAGTTCCCAATGTTTTTAATTTTCCGTTTTTATGGAAATATAAATTTCCGTCATAATAAAAATTATCATTAGGGCTTTTGGCTATGCCACCATGTATATACAGTCTTGTATTTTCAGGTAGCACAAGAGTACAACTGTCGATATGCAATGAACCGTACAAAACATAAGGTTTTTGATCATCCCACACTATTTCTCCCATAGCGCAAGTGGTCAGAAAATGCTTTCCCTTTCCTTTTCCTGTTATATAATTGGCATTTTGCCCCCAGGCTTCGAGCAATACTTTTTGTGTTTGTCCGTTGGTTTCAAATACGATATTGTCTTCTATGACAAAGGGGCTTATGGATATTGGGTCATCCGGATTGATATTTGTTTCGGCGAAAATATATATTGAGTCGTTTGGTCCTATTTCTACATTCTCTGCTTTATTGGCACTTATTCCATCGATATTTAACCGGAATTGATTGTGATTATTGTTTTCTATTTTTATTTTTGATATATTAACTGCAAGATCCTTGTCATTATAAATTTTCAATATTCTGGTAGCCGACCCTACAGTAGTAAAAACAGTGTCAAAAGTAAGGGTGTCGGTTGAAAATCGCAATTGGACATCACTGCCTTCATAGTATTTTTCTTTGTAACATCCTGACGAGAGAAATAAAAATATGACTATTAATATACTTACAAATCCGTAAAATATTTTCATTTGGATTATTTTTTATGTTATCGAATATTAACGCAATTATAAAGAATAAATTTTATTTAAAATTATTTCGTACGTCATATACTTGTAAAATGGTTAAATCAATTTCATTATACTGTTACCCGGATAGTGATAAAAATGAAATACATTCCTAATATTTATAGAATTGGCAAATATTAAGTTATTTTTGCGAAAAATTTCTTATTTTGACATTTGAGCAATTATATAAAAGTATCAAGGCAAGACAATTTTCTCCCGTATATCTACTACACGGGGAAGAATCTTTTTATATTGATAGGATAGTAATTGAGTTTCAAAATAATGTTTTGACGGATATGGAAAAAGAGTTCAATCAAATGTTATATTATGGAAAAGATGCTAATTCTGTCAATATTGTGAATAGCGCCAGACAATATCCGGTGATGGCTCCATATAAATTGATAATTTTGAAAGAGGCTCAACAGATGAAAGAATTAACTTCTTTGGAACCTTATGTTAAAAATCCCGTTTCAACTACTATTTTGGTGATTGCTCATAAAGAGAAGAAGTTGGATATGCGAACTTCTTTTGCAAAAGCAATAAGAAAAAACGGGGTGGTTTTCGAATCAAAATCACCGTACGAAAATAAGATTCCCGGGTGGATAATATCTCATGCTAAAGAGAAAGGCATAAATGTATCATCCAAAGCGGCAGAACTTATGATGCTGTTATTGGGTAATGACCTAAGTAAGATAGATAATGAATTGGACAAACTCAAGATAGCAGTAAAAGAAAATAAGCAAATAGATGTTGAAGATATCAGGAGTAATATAAGTCTGAGTAGGGAGTATTCTGTTTTTGAACTCAATAATGCATTAGGTGATAGAGATATGGTAAAAGTATTTGGCATAATTGATGTTTTTAGTACTAATCCGACTCAGTTTCCTATTCAATATATTATATCGACATTATATGGGTATTTTTCAAAGCTTTTGATAGTTAAGGATAATATCAGAATGGATAATAATAAACTTTCAAATCTTATCGGGTTAAAAAACACTTATTTTTTAAACAATTATAAAAAGGCAGCTAAGAATTATTCTAAAGAAAAATTGGTGGAAGTATTTGAAATATTAAGCGAATATGATTTGAAATCCAAGGGAATAGGAGCTAAGTTAGTGACAAGTATTGAGTTGACAAAAGAGATGTGTTTAAAGATTTTAAATTGATTATTTTGGTATAAATAATATAATATCGGTTGCTTATTTCGTTTATGAATGATATATTGATGAAAATAAATTTTAGTTTATGAAAATTGGAAATATAATATTTTTATTAGTTTTTATCCTTGGATTTTCAAATCAATTGATTTCGCAAAAGGGTTATGAATTGGGAGGATGGCTAGGTGTATCAAACTATTTTGGGGAATTGAACTCAGGATTTAATTTGCTGGAGCCGGGTATAGCGGGGGGAGCAAATTTCAGATTTCTTTTCAATGAAAGGATAGCGATGAAAACAATGTTGAGTTATGGAACGGTAAAAGGTGATGATAAAGACTCATATAATACTTTTGAAAAACAAAGAAACTTAAGCTTTAGAAGTCCTATTGTGGATTTTACACAGCAGGTTGAATTTAATTTTTTACCATATATCCACGGGTCATCATTAGATTATTTTACACCATATATTATTGGTGGAATTAATATTTTTTATTATAATCCGGAATCTAAATTGAATGGGAAATGGTATAGCCTGAGAGAACTGGGAACAGAAGGGCAAGCATTGGGCGAAGAGTATTTTGAATATGCTGCCGGTATGGTAGTAGGAGGAGGTATAAAATGGGATATAAATCATGTTTTAAGTGTCAACTTGGAGATGACTTACCGTTTTGTAAGTACCGATTATTTGGATGATGTAAGTACGTCTTATCCCAATATGCAGGAACTGAGAAGTCTGAGGGGGGATATTGCTGTGCAATTATCGGACAGATCTGGAATACCGGGTTTTGCTGTTCAAGGTAAGCAACGGGGGAATAGTCGAGATAGAGACACATTTTCATTTATTGGGCTCAGTCTGATGTATTATTTCGGTTCATTGGAATGTCCGCCGATAAATAGATATGTTTTTTAAAAATTAAATAAATTATACTAATGATAAAACAGAAAGAGTTTTTATTGAGCAATCATTCCCGGGGATTTCATATTATTACGGATGAAGTAGTTAATGAATTGGATTTACCTGAAGCCGGATTGCTAAACTTGTTTATTCATCATACTTCGGCCGGATTAACGATAAATGAAAATTATGATTCTTCGGTTTTGGATGATTTTGAAACAAGTTTCAATGAATTGATTCCTGAGAATATGCCATATTATACACATACAGTTGAGGGGCCCGATGATATGCCTGCGCATATAAAATCAACTTTGGTTGGTAGTTCCATTACAATTCCTATTACTGACGGGAAACTGAATTTAGGTACATGGCAAGGAATATATTTGTGTGAATTTAGAAATGGGAAAAGGAGGAGGAAAGTAGTTGCTACCATATATTATTAAAGGTATGTCCACTTCTTTCTCGGTATATTTAAAAACAAAAGAATTTTGGCAAGTGGAAAATTCATGGGAGTTTGTGAATTTATTAAAAAATTTTACAAACAAAAGATTTAAAACTGATGATAAAGTATTGTAAATATATCGTTTATGCTTTTGTAGTTATATTTGTTTTGAGTTGTAAACAAGAAAAACAAAGTTATAATGATAGTGGCGTTTCAATAATCCGGTATGATAAAAAGATTTTTGAATTGGATACATCCGATATAGAATCTTCGTTTGACAGTTTGTATAGGAAATATCCTGCTTTTACGGATATATATTTTGAAAAGGTTGTTCCTCTATCCGGATATAAATCGGATTCATTATTGTTTTTTAAAGAGTTGAAACGTTTTGTTACGGATACGACTATAATCGGTATAGAAGATATGATTCGGGAAGTTTTTGGGGATATGAGAGATTTGGAAATGAAATTCGGAAAAGCTTTTAAAAATTCAGGAAAACTGTTTGAAAAAGAAAAACCACCTGTTTTATATTCGTACATATCGGCTTTTGCTATTCAAAGATTTATTTTTAAGGATGGTGATAGAGATGGTTTGGCATTTGGTGCGGATTTGTTTTTAGGAAATAAATTTCCTTATAATGAATTGGAACACGGACAAAACACTTTCTCAAATTATTTGATCAGGACCTATAATAAACAGCATATAGTAAAAAAAGTATTGGAATTATGGATTGATGATAAATTGGGAAAACCGGATGGTAACAGAGCTATTGATGCAATGATAAAAAACGGGAAAAAACTCTATATTTTAAAGCAATTGGTACCGGAAATCTCTGATACGGTATTACTTGGATATACTCCTGGGCAGTTGGATTGGTTGGGTGAAAATGAAAGGGAAATGTGGAACTTTTATATTGAAAATAATCTTTTTTATACGACGGATAGTTACAAAATAAAAAGGCTTACTTCGGTAGCTCCGAATTCTCAAGCTTTGGGGATGCCCCGAAAATCTCCCGGTGCAACAGGAAATTATTTGGGATATAAAATCGTTTCGGCATTTATGAGCAGGAATATAGAAATGGATATTCAATCTTTGATAAAATATAAAGATTCTCAAAAATTAATGGAGAAATCAAAGTTTAAACCAAGAATGAATTGATTTGTTAAAAATGATTCTACAAGCGTAGTTTCAAAATATTTTAAAATTTGATGCCTATTAAAAAATTAGTAAAGTGGAATGATTGGGTAGCATTTGTTATCTTGAGTCTTACATGGGGTACATCTTTTATTTTGATTAAAAAATCTCTTGTGGCATTTGATAGTGTCCAGGTTGCAAGTCTTCGTATTTTAATTGCGACTATTGCATTTACTCCCATTGTCGTATTTAATCTTAAAAAAATAGAGTGGAAAAAATGGTACAACTACCTTTTGGTAGGCTTGGCCGGTGGTGGAATACCTCCGTTTTTGTTTTCTTTAGCCCAAACGAGAGTCAGTAGCAGCCTTGCCGGTGCATTGAATGCCTTGACACCTATTTTTACATTGCTGTTGGGTGTTTTTCTTTTTCATATCAAAATTACGTTTAAAAAACTTTTCGGTGTTATTCTTGGTTTATCAGGAGCATTTGTGATTGTTTATTACAATAATATTTCTTTTGAGGGTGGATTTTTTTATTCATCATTGATTTTATTGGCGACTGTTTTTTATGCCTTTAATGTGAATCTTGTAAAAAAAATCTTTAATAATCATGATACGGTTATATTAACAGCGGCATCTTTTATCTTTTTCGGATATTTTTCCATAATATTATTGTTAAGAAGTGATTTTATTCATGTTGTGAGAACAAATCCAGATGCATGGATGTCATTATCTGCAGTTACCGTTTTATCATTGTTCAGTACCGTAATGGCAACCGTATTGTTTTTTAAACTGGCTCAAAAATCCAATGCTCTATTTGCTTCTTCCGTAAGTTTTGCTATTCCTTTGGTAGCTTTATTCTGGGGTTTTATAGATGGTGAAAAATTAAGTATAGTACATTTTTTTAGTTTAATATTGATTTTGGCAGGTGTGTATATGACACGCGAGAATAAAAAACAGAACAGCTGATTCTATAAAAGAAAAAAATATAAAAATCTATATTTTTAAATATTCTCCTACCATTAAAATGGCAGCAGCTTCATTTATATTGCCATGGTATATTTCTTGTTTTGCCAATGAATGAAGAGTGTCAAGGTCGTTTTTTATTAGATGCTTGTATTTATCCATTATTTCTTGTCTTGAGGGTAAAGTTGCTAATCCGGCTATTTCGGATATTTCATTACCGGTGAGTATTTTGCTTTGAACAATACTTTCCGGCAGTTTGTCAAATCCTATAGGTGTTGTTTTTCTGTTTTGAGAAGATGAAAATATATTATTTTTTTCTATTTTCAAATAGTTTGTACTTCCAAGTCTGCCGATAATATTTGTGTTTTCCGGAATTATCTTATGGTTTTGCATTATGTTTTCATCAATATGGAAGCATACTACATCGCACAATACTATTGAGCATTCTCCGGGTTTATCTCCCAAAGATATAATACGGTTAAGTTTACATTCGTATCTGACGGGAGATTCTTTTACACCTGGAGGAGTTATTAATTCCGATTTAATTTGTTTTAATCCTGATTTTGAAAATTCGTCTATTTCATAATCAAATGCATATCCGGCAATTGTCATTTGTCTTACAATGTCATATTTTACCATATTTATTACACATTCTCCAGTATTTTCAATGTTGATTAGTGTGTCTTTTTTAGAGCCATCCGGTTTTCTGCTAATCGAAAACATCATTACAGGTGGGTTTGAACTTACCGCATTAAAATAACTAAAAGGAGCAAGATTTTTTATTCCCTGTGTACTCACGGTACTGACAAATGCGATAGGACGAGGTATTACTGTCCCGAGCATAATATGATGTAAATCCCTTGTAGAAATATTTTGAGGGAAAAGAGTTTTCATTTACAATTATGGTAAAAATTGGAAGTTTTTATCATAAACCCATACCATCAATAAAATCAATAAGAAAACATATAAGAGAGTCCAAAGCAAGAATTGTACTCCATGTCCATAATCCCTGTTTAATTTAGCCATAATATACTTATTTTTAGCAAAAATATAAAAATAATAAAAATATCGAAAAAAAATCTAAATATTTTTACATTTTTCCTTCAACCATGATTTTTCATCATCGTTCAAATGTGGAGATAATTTGTTAAAAACTTCATTTTGATAATCATTAATCCAATTTATTTCGTTTTTATTTAAAATAGACAGATCAATAAGCTTGAGATCGATAGGAAACATAGTTACGGTTTCTTGTTTGTAAAATTTTCCGTATTCTGTTTCAGTATCTTGCACCGTAAGTATTAGATTTTCTATCCTGATTCCGTAATGACCGTCTTTGTAATAGCCCGGTTCATTTGAATTTAGCATTCCGGGTTTTATCGGGACTTTTGACCTTTTTGCCAAAGCGGAACTTATACCTTGAGGACCTTCATGAACATTTAGAAAGAATCCAACACCATGACCTGTACCATGATAATAATTCAATCCGTATTTCCATAGATATTGTCTTGCAAAGGTATCGATTTGATAACCATTAGTACCATCAGGGAATTTTAGTAATGCTACAGCGATATGTCCTTTAAGTACAAGAGTGAAATTTCTTTTTTCTTCTTTGGTAGGAGTTCCGAAATAGGTAGTTCTGGTGATATCCGTAGTGCCACAAAGATATTGACCGCCACTATCTATTAAGAGCATCCCTTCGGGTTTGATTTGTGCACAATTATTTTTTTCCGGACTATAGTGTATTATTGCCCCATTGCTTTTATATCCTACGATAGCACCAAAACTTTCACTAATATATTCTTTATTTTGGCTTCTGAAATAAGCAAGTTTTTCTGCGGCCTCATACTCGCTGACAGTTTTTGACTTTAAAGTGTTTTCAAGCCAAATATAAAATTTAGTAAGTGCAACACCGTCAATAATATGAGCCTTTTTGAGATTTGTTATCTCATCGGGGTTTTTTATTGTTTTAAGATTGCCGGCTATATCATCACCTTCTATTATTTCCGTAGAAATTGCAGTAAAAAGATTGTAATTGCAAGTGTCCGGATTAACATAAATTTTAATATTTTTATCCAAAGAACTCAGATAAGAATATATTTTATCATAAGTTTCTATTATTACATTGTCTCTTTTTAAAATATTTTTTAATTCTTTACTGACTTTATTTTTTTCTATAAAAAGCAGGAAGTCATCATTGCGCAATATCCCAAAAGAAAGAAAAACCGGATTATAATCAATGTCCGATCCCCGTAAATTGAGTATCCATGCTATAGAATCAAGTGCTGAAATCAAGTATTGTGAAGCTCCGCTTTTATGCATGATATCTCTTGCTTCAGCAAACTTTTCTTTTCTGCTTTTACCGGTATATTTTATACCCAACTCAAAGATTTTTTTTTCAGGTAGAGGTGGGCGGTTTTCCCATAATTTTGCTATAAGGTCAATGTCGGTTCTTAATTCAATTCCTTTTTCTTCAAAAGCCTTTTTTATATTTATTATCTGACCGTAAGAAAAGACTTTTCCATCGCAGGCAATTATTGACCCTTCAGGAAAATTATCGACAATATATTTGACATAATTAGGATATGATCTGTCTATAACCTTATGTAATACAAATTCAGAGCCTTTAAGTTCTTCCGCAGCTTGTAGAAAATATCTGGAATCAGTCCAAAGTCCTGCATGATCTTTGGATATGACTACTGTTCCGGCAGAACCGGTAAAACCGGAAATCCACTCTCTTGCTTTGAAATGGTCTGCAACGTACTCGCTTAAGTGGGCATCACTTGAAGGTATGATATATGCATCAATTCCGTTTTTAGTTAATTCATTTCTTAATTTATGTATTTTTTCATCGATTGTCATGGTGATGGTATTTTATTTGACAAATGTAAGCTTTAATTTTATAAAATAAGAAAATATGGAAGTATTTTGTATGGCCTATTTGTTTTATCTTATCTTTTTTCAATAATATCCATTTGCTTTTTTCTATGTTCTGAAATTGCAAATTGCATTAACCGATTACAAATCAGAAGTTACTAATTTTGAAGCCACCACAATTCACAAGTGGTTAGTTGTTCTGAATTTATTACTTTGAACTTTGAACTTTAAATTTTGATATTATATTGCTAATTTTATACAAATGTAAAATATTTAATTATAAATAATTTTGTATAATAAAAAAATAACATATATCTTTGCTTGTAGAATAATATACAAATATTAAATTAGAAGAAACATGATAACACTTTAGAGTGTTTTATTAGTAAGAGAAGAAATATGTTAAAACAGAATTTAAGTCAGAAATTAGTACAAAAGCTTTCGCCAAAGCAAATTCAATTGATGAAATTGATACAGTTGCCAACGCTTTCTTTGTCACAGAGAATAAAAGAAGAATTGGAGAATAATCCTGCTTTGGAAGAAGATGACGGATATAATGATGTTTTTGATTTGGAAAATTCACAGAGAAATGAACAGGAACAAGAGTCTAAGGATGAAATAGGGGAAAGAGAGGAACCATTTGAACTTGATGATTATATAAAGGAATATATCGAGGAAGATCCTATCTCTTATAAATACACGGATAATAAGTATGATGATTTGCAAGAAAAACATGTGCCTGTAGCAGTATATGATTCTTTATTGGAGCATTTGGAAAGGCAAATAGGGCTTTTGGAATTGAAAGATGAAAAAGAAGAATTAATTGCCCATCAGATAATAGGTACTATTGATGACGATGGCTACTTACGCAGGGATTTGAGCGATATTGTTGATGATATATTGTTTTTATACAATATTGAAGTTGACGAAAAGATGGTTCAAAAAGTTTTGAGGAAAATTCAAAAATTGGATCCACCGGGGATTGCAGCAAGAGACTTGCAGGAAAGTTTGATTATACAATTGAGGGATGTGATGAATAAAAGCAATGAAAATTTGTATTCCAAAGAATTGGCAATGAAGATTCTGATGAATCATTTTGATATTTTTTCCAAAAAGCATTATACGAAACTTCAAAAAAATCTGTTTATTTCAAAGGAAGAACTGAAAGATGCTATAAGTGAGATATTAAAATTGAATCCCAAACCCGCAAGTGGGTTTAGTGTATCCAATATTAATAAAATGGAATATATCGTTCCTGATTTTATAATTTCAAATAAAGATGGAGAACTTGAATTGACTCTTAATAATAGTCAGTTGCCGGAATTACATATTAATGATACATACCTTAATGTATTAAAATCTTATAAGGAAAATACTGATGCTAAAAAGAATCCGGTAAAAGATAAAAAGGCATTGATGTTTATCAAACAAAAAATTGATTCAGCCAAATGGTTTATTGATGCTATTCAGCAAAGGCAACAAACATTATACAAAACAATGTATGCGATTATGCAATTTCAATATGACTATTTTCTTACCGGTGATATGCGCAAATTGAAACCTATGATATTGAAAGATATTTCCGATATTACCGGTTTGGATATTTCTACTATTTCCAGAGTTGCCAGTTCAAAATATGTTCAAACGGAATTTGGTATAAAAAGATTAAAAGATTTCTTTTCAGAATCTATCACTAAAGAAGATGGAGAAGAAGCATCTACAATTGAAGTCAAGGAAAACTTGAAAAATATTATTGAGAGTGAGGATAAAAGGAAACCGTATTCCGATGAACAATTGCGCTTATTGTTGAGTCAGAGGGGGTATAATATTGCCAGAAGGACAATCGCAAAATACAGGGAACAATTAAATATTCCTGTCGGAAGACTGCGAAAAGAGATATAACTGCAATTTTTTTTCAGCTCAAAAGTACTATGTCTTAGTTATTATCTTATATTTATGGCTTTATTAATATTTTTGCTTTATGAATGCAGCTCGCATATTTGATACAGTCAATTTTTTATCCAAACTGTCTTTCTGCAGGGTTGTAAATTTATTGAAGCTATTGAGTTCCTACTATTATTCCAATATTTCAGGTAAACCTAAACATTGGGGTAAGCCGTTTTCTATTTCGATCGAACCGACCACAACTTGCAATTTGCACTGTCCGGAATGCCCGAGTGGCTTGCGCGCTTTTTCAAGGCCTACCGGTGATTTGGATAAAATTTTTTTTAAAAAAATAATAGATGAAATCTACAGGGAATTGCTTTATTTGATTTTTTATTTTCAAGGAGAACCTTATGTAAACCCTGATTTTTTAGACATGGTAAAATATGCTTCAAGTAAGAAATTATATACTATTACTTCTACAAACGGACATTTTCTAACGGATGAAAATGCAAAAAAAACCGTAGAATCCGGTTTGGATAGATTGATTATTTCTCTTGACGGGACTACTCAGGAAGTATATGAATCTTATAGAAGAGGAGGTAAACTCGATAAAGTACTGGCAGGAACCGGAAATATTATTAAATGGAAAAAGGAATTAAATTCAAAAAAACCTATTGTTTTTTTTCAATTTTTAGTAGTAAAACCAAATGAACATCAGATAGATGAAGTGCGAGCCCTGGCAAAAGAAATGGGGGTTGACGGTGTATTATTTAAAACGGCACAAATTTATGATTATAAAAATGGTAATCCCTTGATTCCCTCAATTGAAAAATATTCAAGATACAGAAAAAATACTGACGGTAGTTATTCTATCAAAAATAAACTGGCAAATAAATGCTGGAAAATGTGGCATTCCAATGTTGTAACATGGGACGGTAGGGTAGTGCCTTGTTGTTTTGACAAAGATGCTAAACTTGTCATGGGAGAATTAAAAGAAAATTCATTTTATGAAATTTGGGATAATGACAATTACTCGGCATTTCGAAATGCAATACACAAAGGCAGGGAAAAAATAGAAATGTGTAAAAATTGCACCGAAGGAACAAAAGTTTGGCTGTTTTAGGAGGGAAGTTGTCTTTTTGTATGGATAATATTAACAAAAACCTTAAAATAATTGGATATTACTCCCTTTATTTCAAAAAAAATTAATATTTTTGAACAATATTGCAGCATTTTGTTGTTTTGTGTAATCTTATTGATAGAAATTATCTTTAACACTAAAAATCTTGAATCTTAATCGGTTCTAAATTTTTAAAGCTAAAATTTTTACAATAAAAAATAACCTTAAACTTCATATATCAAGCAATAAAATTCTTAATTATGAGAATAAAGGATAAATTGTTGATAATGATATTAATGATACTTTCTGCTCTGCCCTCAACGGGGCAGAAAGTATTTGTTTCTGCTTGTTGTGGTGAGAATTTAATACGAGAGTTTGATATTCAAACCTGTGATTTTAGGGAAGTTTGCTATCATATTTATAATGGACAAGAAACAGAGATAATTACCATTACACCTGGGGGTGAATTTTATGGGAGTCGTGGGCATAATTATGAGGTGTTTTCTGTAGATACTAGTACCTGTTATATGGATAGAGTA
>JALSPW010000097.1 GCA_026985735.1 Saprospiraceae bacterium | reverse complement strand
ATGTGTTAATCCGCTTGATGTTATTTCCGTAACATTAGCACTAAAATCTTCATAGGTATATTCCGAAATTTCCGCCAAATGACGATCTCCACTTAAAATCACCGGATTTTTAGGCTTATATTTTTCGAGTAATCTTAAAAATTTCAACCTCTCATTTGGAAAATCCCCCCATTTTTCATACAGCTGATCATCAGGAATTATTTGTATCCCGCTTACAAAAATATTGATAGAAGCATCACTGCTTTTTATTTCATTTTCAAGCCAATTCCATTGTTCTTTACCCAAAATAGTTCCCGTCATGTTTTTTTTGTATCTGCTTGCCGTTTCATTATCCAATTCAAGAGAATCTTTAAAATATCTGTTATCCAGCAAATATATTTTCACTTTTCTATACCCCTTCCCAAATTCATACGAATTGTAAGCTCCTTCATGTTTTCTGACTTTTGCATCAGAAGGAATATCAAGAAAATCCATCAGTAACTCTTTACTTTCCTTTTTCTTAGGGTAAGTGGTACCACCGTCATTTACACCATAATCATGATCATCCCAAACACCAATAACCGGAACCTGACTTATGAAATTTTGATAATAAGGATTATGTTTAAATTTATTATATTCATTCTTATGTTCGTCCATATCTTCCGTGTCCGAATAAATTATATCACCCATCCATATCCACAGATCCGGATGTTTTGACGCTATTACATCCCAATATTTTTGTTCCAGCCTTTGATTGCTGCAAGAGCCAAAAGCTATTTTCTCCAATACCTCACTGGAGTCAGGTACAAAATGTTTAACAAATTTTTTATTCGATTCAATTTTAGAATTAACTATTGCTTTTTTACAAGAATGCAAACCGAAAACCAAGAATAACAAGATAAAAATATGTGCTGATAATTTCATGAATATTTTTTTTTATATCTATCAAATAAAAACATTTACAACTACCATAAGTAGTTTATGTCCAATAAGTCATTAAAATTTTATTAAATAAAATGCTAAATTAATCTTATTTGTGCAATAAATCAGGAATTTTTACTATTTTTATATAAAATTGTAACTACGAACTTAGATTCATTTTGACTGGAAAAATCACAATTTATCATCTCAAAAGACTCTACACTAGTAGTTGCTTTAAAACTATCTATAATGAATATTGAAGAAATACGTGATTATTGCTTATCAAAGCCGGCATCCGAAGAGACATTTCCCTTTGATGATGTAACTTTGGTATTTAAAGTAGCAAATAAAATGTTTGCATTATTACCTTTGGATGAAATAGACAATCCTTCCATTAATTTGAAAGGCACACCTGAAGAAAACATTGCATACAGAGAACAATTTGAAGGGATAAATCCTGGATTTCACATGAATAAAAAACATTGGAACACAGTACAACTGGATTCGGATGTTGACCGAAATTTAATTATGAAAATGATTGACAATTCTTATAGTCTGGTAGTTAAGAATTTATCCAAAAAAGACCGGCAACTTCTCATGTAGAATCGTTATGACTGAAAATTATTACTTCCGGTAGTTTGACAAATTCATTTTGATAAAAACTTATAAAAATGCAATGGAAATAAAAGATAAATACAGTACGATACAAAATCTTTCAAAAGGTGAATTCAAGGACAAAGGCAGTAAATTTATTGCTTATGCCTTTGAAATTAATTCCGAGAATGATTTTAAAATCCACCTCGACAAAATAAAGAAAGAACACTTCAAAGCAAGACATCATTGTTATGCCTATGCAATAGGACCGGAACACGAAATATATCGCTATAATGATGATGGAGAGCCTGCAGGCACGGCAGGACTACCTATCTATAATCAAATAAAAAGTAAAAACTTAAGCAATACCGCCATTGTTGTTGTCAGATATTTCGGAGGAACCAAACTAGGGGTTTCCGGTCTAATAAATGCCTATAAAAAAGCAACAATAGACGCTTTAAACAAAAGTGAAATCATCATTAAATATATTGAAGATACTCTTTCTATCAAATATGATTTTAAATATACGGGAGAAATAATGAAAGTAATTAATTCATCGGATGCTTATATCTCTGAGAATAAATATGAAGAAATGCCTGAATTAATAATTAAGATACGAAAATCAAAAACTATCGAATTTACTAAAAGCATATTTTCCTCAATTTTAAAAAGAGATACAAATGATATCACAACTAAAGAAAAAATAGAAGGATTAAGTATTGAGTTACTTTATTAATTTTTTTACTTTTGTACTTATTTATTATGAATATGGAAATATTAGGATTAAATATAAAAAGTGTTATCGATTTAAAAAATGCAGATATTTACCAAGGTGATAAACTTATTCTTAAAGATGTAAACCTTAATATCAAAGAAGCTGAATTCTCATACCTTATCGGTGATACAGGAAGTGGGAAAAGCAGTCTTCTTCAAACAATCTATGGAGAACTACCTCTAAAAAAAGGATACGGAATAGTTGCCGGTCAAGACTTGAGCAAACTTAAATACAAAACCAAACATTTTTTCAGAAGAAATCTCGGAATGATTTTCCAACAATTCAATTTAATAAAATCATGGACGGTTTTTCAAAATCTGGATTATGCATTAAGAGCTTTGGATTGGTCAGATAAAAAAATCAGAGAAAACAGAATAAAAGAAATTATTTTAGATACAGGATTACAAAAAAAAATGAATAACTATATATTCGAACTATCCGGTGGAGAACAACAACGCGTTGCAATTGCGCGCGCCTTACTCAATCACCCCCAATTATTGATAGCAGATGAGCCTACAGGAAGCCTGGATATAAATTCAGGTAATGAATTGATGTATTTAATAAAAAGAATTGCTACCGAAAACCAAACTGCAGTGATTTTCGCCACCCATGACTTACGAATTGTAGATAAATTTCCGGCACTAACTTATATGTGTAAGGATGGAAAACTCATCTCTCTTGATTAAAATTGTCTTATTTCTCAGTGGATTTTTTCTTTTTTGCCTCGATCATTTTTAATATTTCCTCATCCGATTTCCCCATATATTCAATCAAAGTCTTAACATCATCCACTAATTCCGAATTCGGATATTTCTGTAAAAACCTATTGTATATTTCTTTCGCATCATCATATTTCTTCAATTCATTATCCAAAATATATCCTTTTAAAAACAAAGCTGTCGGAGCCTTTCTATAATTGGGATATTTTTCAAGAATCCAATCGTACAATTCAAAAGTTTTATTGTATGACTTAATAGTATGTGCAACTTCCCCCGCCTTAAATAAATATTCAGGACTCAATGAATCTTTGGGAGATATCAACACGAATGCTTCACAATCATTAACATAATCCTTAGCTGCTTTCACATTCAATTTACCTGTTTTTTCCAAATCTGCAAATATTTTTTGACCCTCTCCCAATAAAAACTTATCGAAATCTAATTCGACACTGTCAACCTGATTACCAAAAACGCTTTTTGCTTCTTTGTCTTCAGGATATGTTTTGACATACAGGTTTTTCATCAATTTAGACAATTCTTTATTGCCTTTTTTATCAAAAATAGCAATTAAGTCTTTAACTCTCTCAGGAGTCTTTTCATCTGAATAATCTTTAATTAATTCCGTCAAATATGTGACAGCATAAGTATCCTTACCTGATTCCAAAAAGAATTTATATGCCCTTTCCAGAACTTGTTCTCTGTTTTTTCCTTTCAATTTATTACCTTTCAACAATTCGCTATACTTATCATTAAGTTCCAAAAACGACTTATCGGATGGAGATTTTTTTATAGTCTTTTCCAATTTCACGATATCTTTAGGCACATAGGAAGTGTTATTGCATGCAATCATAAAAAACACAAGCAAAACCGAATAAAATATTGTTTTCATACTTCAATTTTTTTATTATATTATTCTAAAAGAATCATCTAATTATCCAATCCCGGATCGCTGTTCACTTTCTCATATTTTTTACTCTTTCCTTTCAATAAAGAAATATTTATATACCTACCAGGATGTAGACGCAGATCCTGCAAAAGTAAATTCGTATGTTTTAAAGTAAGATCAAGTTCATCATAAATTTTATCGTCTTTTATTAATTTACCAAGCGATCCCTTTCCATTTTTGATATCCACAACCATATTGTCAATATTATTTAAAGAAGAATCCGCTTTTACCAATACACTTTTCAAATCAACAATAGAAGAAGATAATCCTGAAACAGCGTTATTTCCGTTAATTATCAATGAATCGATATTTGCATTTTTTAAATTTACGGCAATAATATCCAAATTATTTATTATTGCTTCAATCTTTTTATCACTTGCCTTTAGCGATTGAGTCAATGCTTCAACATTTGCGATAGAATTTTCAATATTGCTATCCGTTTTATCTAATATTTTATCAAGTTTTTGAGTGATGGAAGCAAGATTTGAAATTATTTTTTTTGAATCATTAACAAAGTCAACTGTATCATTTCCATCGGAAATGGAATCAATCATTCCTTGGAATCCGGATTTAAATTTATTCAAATAGAGATCCAATTCATTTTCGGGAATCATTGAACCCAACATTCCTCTCATCTCACCTTGCAAAAAATCACCGCTTTGAGCACAATCATCTCCTTCACAATCATGATTGACATCAAGTATTATCGCCTTTCCGCTAACCAGCCCCATACTCACAATAATAGCTTTTGTGTCTTTTGGTATCTTAATACCACCTTTTATATCGATAGTAACCAATATTTTAGTATAATCATCTGGATCTATTTTAATCTTGGTAACACTTCCGACTTTATAACCCCTGATAAAAACCGGAGAGGCAACTTCCAGTTGATCTACATTTTCATATTTGATATGAAATTCCTGATTATTCTCAAAAAAATTTTTCCCTTTAAGAAAGCTATATCCCCATACAAGGAGAAATATAACTCCCGCGGTAAAAATTCCTATTTTTATTTCTCTTCCCATTATTATCAAAACTAAAATGCAAAATTAATTTAAAATATAAAATAAACGGCAAAGCTACATATTAATTTTAATTTTTAATAAAAAGTTCAAAGTTCAAAGCGCAATGTTTGAAAGACAAAAGATAAAAAAAACTGATTCTACAACAGCAGTCTGTAAAAACAACAAATATTTTTAAATTCAAAGGTGTAAATAAGAATATAAAATCGCTTTAGTATTCAATCCATTAATGATTTTTTTTATGCTTTTACCTTGAATGAGTAATCACTGTAATATATAAAAATATCATTCATAAATATAAAAAGTATATTCACGCAAAAAGGCAAAAAAATATTTTTTTGTTATTTCATTTTAAAATATATCAAAAGAATGCACCTTTTTCAGATTTATATTATAATTTTGCTTAATACATTGCGTTTTATAATGAATCCACAATAAAACATATTTGAAAGGACAAGAAAATAAATTTAACAATTTAAAAATGATTTAAAATCATAAAAATGAGATCTATATATTTATCTATTGTATTTATATTTTTTATTAATATAAATTTTGCACAATTGACAAGTGTCAATACCGACACAAAAGGACTTTTCAAACAAGCAAAAGAACAATACTTTCAAAATAATACTGAACTTGCTCGTCAATTGTTTCAAAAATATATTGATAAAAACAAGAACATTTCCAAAAACGATCTCTATCTCGTTGAATCAAAGCTGTATTTGATAAAAATAGCTTTTGATTCAAATCAAGATTATGCAGAAGAAATGTTAAAGGATTTTGAATTAAATTATTCGTCGCATATTTTACTTAACGATGCATATATCTCAAAAGGAAACTATTATTTTAGAAATAAAGACTATACTTCCGCTATTTCCACTTTTGAAAAAGTGGATTTGGACGGTCTGAATTATTATGTTGAAGATGAAGTAAAATTCAAATTGGCTTATAGTTATTTTGTTAAAAAGCAATTTGAAAAAGCAGCTGTTTTATTCAAAGAATTAAGTTTATCAAACAGAAAATATTATTATCAAGCAAATTATTATTACGGTATTTGCCAATTCTTAAAAAATGACTTCGAAAGGGCAATAAACAGTTTCAATATTATACAAAACACTGATGAATACAGACAATATGTCCCATATTACCTCGTACAACTATATTTCACTCAAGGTAATTATGATAAAACAATAGAAGTAGGTGAAAATAAATTAAAAATAAAAGATGTAAAAAACATTTATAAAATCCATCATCTTATCGGACAATCTTATTTTTTGAAAAAGGATTATACCAATGCCTTACCCCATTTGGAAATATATGAAAAAAACACCGATAAACTAAGAGAGGAAGATTTCTATCAACTGGGATATATTTACCACGAACTCAAAATGTGTAAAAAAGCAATACCTGAATTTAAAGAAATTGCAAACCTTAAAAATGAAATGGGACAAAATTCCAATTATTACCTTGCAGATTGTTATCTCAAACAAAATGATAAACAATCTGCCAGAACCGCTTTTAAAAATGCTGGAAGTCTTGATTTCAACCGTATGATAAAGGAAGAGAGTCTTTTGAACTATGGCAAATTATCGTCGGAAATGGGATATGACAGGGAGGCAATAAGCTCTTTATTGTCTATTCCCGATTCCTCCCCTTATTATATGGAAGCCCAAAATGTGCTAAAATCCGTTTTTATCAATACAAAAGATTATAGTAAAGCACAAGAAACTCTGGAAAAACTGGATAATGTTTCTTCTCAATTATTCCAAGCATACCAATACGTATCATTTTATAAAGCATTGCAAGAAATAAATGACGGGAATTATGATATAGCTGAAGAAGACCTGCTTAAAGCTGCGAAAATAAACCGCGATATAAAAATAGCTATTCAAACACATTATTGGCTTGGAGACCTCTATCACAGAAAAGGTGAATATACCAAAAGCAATAACTATCTTGACCGGTATTTTATTCTTCTCAAGGGTATAGACAATATTGAAGATTTGACAAAACCACCATTTGCATTTTATCTTCAAGGTTATAATTATTATAAATTAAAAAATTACCCTTATTCCGTAGAAAAATTTCTAAATACTATAAAATCATTTAAAAGATTTCCCATAAAGGATAAAAAACTGCGTCAAAGAATAATTGCTGATGCACATTTAAGAGCAGGAGATGGTTATTATTATAACAAAGATCTGGATAAAGCTTTTGAGGAATATCAATATCTGGTAAAAAATAATACGGGTAATGTTGATTATGCACTTTACCAACAAGCTATGATATACGGATTAAAATCAAAACTTTTCAATAAAATAGCAATTCTTGAAAATATTATTGAAAAATATAGAACTTCCGGAGTAAGACCGAATACTTATTTGGAATTGGCAAATACTTATAATGAAATACATCAATATGAAAAAGCTTATGAGTCCTATAACAAAATCATTGAAGAATTTCCTAACGAAACCGGACTTGTCAATGAGGCATACATGAAAATAGGTTTGATAAGTTATAACAAAGGAGACCTTGAAACAGCTATTAGATATTATAAAAAAGTAATCGATAACAATCCTAACGCTCAAAAGAAAAAAGAAGCTTTAACCGCACTTGAAGAAATATATGTAAACGACAAAAAAAATCCGGATGAATACATAGAATTTATAAAAACAATTCCGGGTGTCAAGGTTGAAAGTTTATACCAAGACTCTTTAAATTTCGTATCAGCAAAACTTAATTTTGATGAAGATAGCCTGGGAACGGCTATCAATTCATTCAACGATTATCTGCAAAAATACGATGGTGGATATTATGCTCTTGATGCCCATTATTACAGAGCCGAAAGCTATTTAAGGAACAAAAAATACTCCAAAGCTCTTAAGGATTATGAATATATCATCAAACAAGGATATAATAATTTTTATGAATCATCTTTGTATAAAGCCGCTATTATTAGCTTCAATAGATTAAAAAAATATTCCAAAGCTCTAAAATATTATAAAAAACTCGAAGAAATCGTCAAGGATGAAAATAAAAGATATAATGTCCAATTGGGAGCAATGAGGGCTGCATTCAGACTTAATAATTTCAAAGATGTCAGAAAATATGGCAACAAAATACTTAACAATACACTTACTACTGAAAAAGAGAGATCTGCCGCGCATTATTATATTGGAAAAGTAGCTGAATCCAATAAAGTATACGACAGTGCTTTATTGCATCTCAATAAAGTCATAAGAGCAAATAAAAATAGTAATCTTGCAGCAGAATCACGATATTTAATCGCTAAAATATATTATAATAGAGGTGAATCCAATCTAGCAAAAAAACTTATTAAAGAGGCAAACTCAAGAAATTCCGCTTATCCGTATTGGGTCGCTAAAGGTCTGATTCTCCTATCTGATATTTTCATAAAAACCGGGGATTTATTCAATGCAAGAGCAGCTTTGGAAGCAGTAAAGGAAAATTACAAAGAAGATAAAAATATTTTAAAAATCGTCAATAATAAATTATCCGAATTGGAAAAACTGGAAATTAAAAACAGTCGATTGGAAAAAGAAAATCCTGATGGTACAATCAAATTAGATTCCGTAAAATAAATTATTAAAAAAACAGATTATATGAAAAACATATTTATTTTATTTATACTTACTATTATCACGGGTACAATCATGGCTCAGGAAGATAATATAAAATTTGATGATGTTAAGGTTATCAAGGAATTTAACGCAACCCTCGGAGACTTTAATAAAATCAATATTGATCCTGTTTTACCCGTTTTTGACCTTAAATCCCGTCAATATGTTTACTCAATCAGATCAGTTCCGGTCAAATTAAATTATGAAAAACCACAAATCAGACCTTTGGCGCTAAAATCAATAGATGGAATACAACCAAAGAAATATTTCATAAAACTGGGGTATGGAATCCCGAAATACTTGAAGGCCCAACTGTCAATTGGATATAAAAAAAATAATATGAATTCCAATCTGCTAATCAATCATATATCTGCAGATAATTCAGGTTCCCTTCCTGACCAAAAAATTTCCAAAACTGGTCTTGATTTTAGTTTTTTCAACAGAAAAAACGAATCGGATATCGAATATGGCTCAAATATCAATATAGAAGGAGATTATTTTTATCTTTATGCTATTGAATCAGACGATACATTACAACCTTATGCAAACAATAAAAGAAGATTTCTTAGAGGAAATCTTAATGGATTTTTTACAAAAGAAAATCTTTTTAATAAACTAAAGAATACTACTGAATTCAATTATAAATTTCTGCAATTAAATACTTCCGGACAAATTGAAAATACAATCATATTTTCTAATAAAAGTAAAATCTCAGTAAATGAAAATATGCATTTCATTTTTCCGGTACTTGCAGATTTAATATTTTCAAAACAAAAATATTATTTAGTCGGAACAAAACCCAAATTTATCTTCAACTCCAAACTAGTAAATATAAAGATAGGAGGTGATATTATAAAATCGCAAGATGACTTTTATGCATACCCATCTGCAGAATTGTCATTGAACATATTCCATAACTTTTTAGAAATATTCGGATCAATAACAAATGACATTTATAATAATAGTAATTATTTAACAACTATTGAAAATCCTTTCTTGAATTTTGATAAAGAATATATTAATACTTCTGTTTTTAATAATTTCTCAGGAGGAATTAGAAATAGTCTGGAAGGGGCCAAAATAGAATTTTTTGCAACATACCAAAAAATTCATAATAAACAATTCTTTATAAACTCTACCGACAAAAAAACATTTAATGTCATTTATGATAATGGAAAGGATATCAAACTTGAAGCTAATATTTCTTATAAATTTATCCCCCAATTAGAAATTTCCGGTTCTTTAACCAAACATTTTTACAAGATGGACAAACTTAATAAAGCATGGTACAACCCTGACTTTACGGCAAATTTCACTACAAAATCAAATATATTTTCAGATAAATTGCTTATAAAAGGGGAACTGTTTTTTGCTTCTCAAAGTTGGTATCAAGGTTTAGATGGAAACAGCTATAAACTTGATCCTCTTTTCGATATAAGTGCAGTAGCTAAATATAAATTATTTAATAATTCATCCGTATTTGTCGAATTAAACAACATATTCGCTCAAAAATATCAAAGATGGTATAGGTATCCATCACTGGGGTTAAACTTTATGGCAGGAATGGAAATAAGGTTCTAAAGAAAATTATACTATTCCTTGCCTCCTTGCGAGCAATGTACTGCTAATAACCCCAAACAAGACTACGGAAACTGAACTAATTGGCATTAAAATAGCAGCCAGCAATGGTGATAAATTGCCTGAAGCAGCAAAACCAATACCTATTATATTGTAAATAAAAGCAATAATATATGCTGCAAAAATCAATTTTCGTGATTGTCGAATGTATTCAATAAAATCTTTTATTTTATTAAATTTAGCTGCACTGACAATCACATCACTGGCAGGTGTGAAATTATTAATATTCTCCGTTATTACAATTCCCACATTGCTTTTTTGCAATGCTCCGGCATCATTTAAACCATCTCCAAAAAACATAATCTTCTCTCCCCGTTGTTGTTGTAATGATATATACTTAAGTTTATCTTTAGGCTTCTGATTAAACAACATCTCGGTATTAGCAGGAAAAATTTGCTTAAGATTTTCTTTTTCCGAATCGGAATCACCTGAGATTAATGCTAACTCATAATTGGATGCAAAATAATCAATAAAATCTTTAAGTCCCTTTCTGTATTTATTCTTTATATTAAATTTCCCTTTAATATTTCCATCTATCGAAACGAAAACTCCACTTGAATTTTTGTTTGCCCCATTATCCACAAAAGACTCAGCCCCTATTTTTATTCTGTGATTCCCTATTAGCCCGGAAATACCTTTGCCAATAATTTCTTCAAAATCATCAAATTCAATCATTTCCGATTTCAAACTATCATATATCTGACGACTCAAAGGATGCTGTGAATGATATGTCAATGATTTTATTAAGATTTTATCATTTTCAGTCAGCTCTATTCCCTCGTATAAAACTTCATTCTTCAATGCATAAGTCAATGTACCGGTTTTATCAAATACAACCCTGTCCAGTTTCTGTACAGATTCAAATACACCGGTATTCTTTAGGTAAAAATCATTTCTTCCCAAAATTCTTAATGCATTCCCAAAAGTAAAAGGAATGGACAATGCTACAGCGCATGGACATGCAACTACCAGCACCGCAGCAAAAGCAAATATCGCTTTTGAAGGTTCTGTATATAACCAATAAATCAATGTAGAAAATGCAATGGTCAATACAATATAAGTAAAAGATGTCCCTATTTTATCAGCCAATTCACTCATTGGCTTTTCATCTTTTTTATCAAATGCACTATCGTTCCATAATTGTGTGAGATAGCTTTGGGATACACGCTTAGTCACCGTAATCTCAATAGTTCTACCTATTTGTTTACCTCCGGCAAATATTTTTTGTCCGGGTTGTTTAGGAACCGGAACGGATTCGCCGGTCACAAAACTATAATCAATACTTGCTTCCCCTTTTAATAATATACCGTCGGCAGGTACCAATTCATTATTTTTAACAACAATAGTATCACCGGGGACCAATTTATCAACAACAATTGTGCTCTCAATGGCTTCCGCACTGTCAGGATCTATACTTTTTTTTGTCACGGCAATAGGAAAATATGATTTGTAGTCCCTTTCAAATTCTATGGAATGGTAAGTCTTTTGCTGAAACCATTTTCCAACCAATAAAAAGAAAATAAGACCGGCCAAACTATCAAAATAGCCATGTCCTAACCCTGATATCGTTTCATAAACACTCCATAAAAATATGGCCATTATACCAAGACTAATAGGAACATCAATATTCAAATTTCTTTTCTTAATACCAAGCCAAGCGGACCTTAAGTAATCCGATCCACCATAAAAAACGACAGGTAATGAAATAATCATATTCAAATAACTAAAGAATGTAAAAAAATCCTGATCCGTTTCTTTAACCATTCCCAGATATTGCGGAAATGTAAACATCATAACGTTACCAAATGCAAATCCAACAAATCCAAGTTTATAATACAAAGACTTGTCAGCGATTTTCTTGGTTTTATCGTCAAGATTTGACATATTAATTGAAGGAGCATATCCAATTGAGTCCAAAAGCTCAACAACACTTCTCAAAGAAGTAATATTATTATCATAATTGATAAATATTTCCTTTTTAGTAAAATTGACTCTGGAAACACTTATACCTTCATTAAATTTGTAAAGATTTTCCAGTAACCATACACAGGCCGCGCAATGCATTTGAGGCAAATGAAAAGTAACTTTAGTTGTCTTACCATCCGTAAAATCAATAAGTTTTTCTATAACGTCATCATCATCCAGCCAACTGTACTGTTCCTGTTTTCGACCTTTAAGACTTAAGCCCGGATTTTCATCAATATCATAATAAGCACACATACCGGTATTATCAAGAATCTCATAAACCGTTTTACAGCCATTGCAGCAAAAATATTTATTACCAAGATGTATATTATCATCGGGACAAATATCTCCACAATGATAACAAATCAGTTCCCCTTTATCATTCCTCATTATTTCAATTTGTTCATCTTGCACTATTTTGGGGTCATCATTATCATGCAAAGTAAGATTTGCGATACCGGATATTTTAATGTTTTTATTTGACATCATAAAAAAATTAAGACGAAGTTAACATTTTATAGACAAAAAGGGATAAACATTAAAATGAATATCCCTTTTCCGTCTTCATAATCTGAAATAGTTAATCTATTCCTCTTCTTTTTTCACATCTGTTTTCACCGCTTGAGCAGTTGTTTTCTTAGCAGAACTCCTGCGTCTTCTCCTTCTTGATTTACCGGGAGTAGCAGATTTTGCAGCCAACATTAATTCATTGAAATCAACAAACTCAATCATAGCCATTTCAGCACCATCTCCTTTTCTGAATCCCATTCGAATAACTCTAGTATATCCACCCGGTCTATCACCAACCTTAGGAGCAACAACATCAAATAGCTCAGTAACAGCGTATTTATTGTTTAAATACTTAAAAACAATCCTTCGCGAATGAGTGGTATTATCTTTGGATTTAGTAACTAATGGTTCTATAAACCTCCTCAATGATTTTGCCTTAGCAAGAGTAGTATTAATCCTTTTATGCTCAATAAGAGCAGCAGCTAAATTTCTTAAAAGAGCTTCTCTATGCCCTTTTTTTCTTCCCAGATGATTAAACTTTTTTCCGTGCCTCATTTATATTAATTTTATGTATCACCCAGTAAAATTCGACCGCCGGCCATCAAAATATTCTACCGTGTTAATACCGTTTTATTAAAAATATCGAAAGAGGACTTTCTTTCGAACCGGCTTTTATATTTTTGTAACTACCAAAAGTAGTGACTATTATTTAATCTTCATTCAACTTATATTTGCTCAAATCCATACCAAAAGTCAAATCTTTATTTTCCAACAACTCCTCTATTTCAACTAAAGATTTTTTTCCGAAATTCCTAAATTTCAATAATTCGTGTCTTTCCAATTGGACTAAATCTCCAAGTGTATCAACTTTTGAAGCTTTCAGACAATTGAAAGCCCTCACTGAGAGATCAAGATCTTCAAGAGATGTTTTTAACATCTTCCTCATGTGCAATAAATGCTCATCGACAAAATCATCTTCCTTCTTAGATGGATCTTCAAAAGTAATATTTTCATCGGTAATCAACATCAAATGTTGAATCAAAATTCTTGAAGCTTGTTTTATTGCCTCTTCAGGATGTATAGTACCATCTGTTTGAATTTCGATATCCAATTTTTCATAATCTGTTTTTTGCCCAACCCTTGTATTTGATACTTTATAGGATACTTTCTTAACTGGAGTATAAATAGCATCAACAGGAATAGTTCCAATTGGCATTACTTTACCTTTAAATTCGTCAGCAGGAACATATCCACGTCCTTTTGTTACTGTTAACTCTATTTCAAGATTAACAAATTCTTCCATATTACAAATAACGAGATCAGGATTAGTCACCTTAAATACATTGGTATAGCTCTCCAAATCACCGGCAGTAAATTTGTCTTTTCCTGAAATAGTCAAATATATCTTGCTTTCCTCATCTTCATCCTCAATAACTTTCTTAAGTCTAATTTGCTTGATATTCAAAATAATATCGACTACATCTTCAAATACACCTTTAATTGTTGAAAACTCGTGATCAACACCGGCAATTCTAATAGTAGAAATAGCGAATCCCTCTAAGGAAGAAAGCAATACTCTCCTTATAGAATTTCCTAAAGTTTGACCAAATCCAGGTTCAAGAGGCTTGAATTCAAAAGTACCGTGATAATCATCAGCTTTGATTAAATTAATTTTATCTGGCTTTTGAAAATTTAAAATATTCATATTTGAAATTATTAATTCTTAAAAACACAAAAAATAATAATATTTAAATCTTGTGTATATTTTTATTAAAAACTGAATTTTGTTAAAAAACATCCTCTCTATTATAAAACATACTATATCTTAACAATATTCAAATCACTTAGTTCTATTCCAATGCAATTTTATAAGTTCCCCTTTGGGAACATTATTGCAAAACCAAATAAAAAACTTATTTAGAATAAAGTTCAACAATAAGCTGAACGTTAATGTTCTCAGGAATTTTATCTACTTCAGGATAAGCAAGAAACTTACCAGACATTTGTTCGGGATTCAATTCCAGCCAACCGAAGTTCTTAACTTCAGGATGCGCTCCAATTGAGTTTTTTACTATCTCCAAATCTCTTGATTTTGCTTTTATACCAACAATATCCCCGGGCTTCAATAAAGTAGAAGGAATATTATTAATCTCCCCGTTGAGAGCAATATGTCTATGTGTAACCAGCTGACGAGCAGCTCTTCTTGTAGGAGCTAATCCCAGTCTAAAAACAGTATTATCCAATCTTGATTCCAACAACTGCAATAAAACATTACCTGTAATACCACCTTTGCGACTGGCTTTTACAAATAAATTACGAAATTGTCTTTCAAGAAGACCATATGTGTATTTTGCTTTTTGTTTTTCCTCCAACTGAATTGCATAATCCGATTTTTGTTTTCTTCTTCGATTTGGACCGTGAGATCCGGGAGGATATTTCCTCTTTTCAAATGCTCTATCTGGTCCAAAAATAGCTTCTCCAAATTTTCTGGCAATTCTAGTTGTCGGTCCGGTATATCTAGCCATATTAAATTATTATTATACTTGATTTAAAATTAAACTCTTCTTTTCTTAGGTGGTCTGCAACCATTATGAGGAACCGGAGTTACATCAACAATTTTCGTAACTTTTATTCCATTTCCATCAATTTCCCTGATTGCTGCTTCCCTGCCTGCACCAGGCCCCTTAACAAATACTTCAGCTGATCGCATTCCTGCATCATAAGCATCAACAGCCGCTTGCTTTGCTGCGATTTGAGCAGCAAAAGGTGTATTTTTCTTTGAGCCTTTAAATCCTGCTTTCCCGGCTGAAGACCAAGAGATAACTTGACCTCTTGAATTTGTTAAAGTCACAATCACATTATTAAAAGTAGCTTGGATATAAGCCTTTCCTTTAGGTTCAACTGTGACCTTTCTGGTTTTTTTATGTTTTCTAGGTTTAGCCATATTTCTAATTCATATAAAAATTTACTAATAATATTATTTAGTTGCTTTCTTTTTATTTGCAACAGTTTTCTTTCTTCCTTTACGGGTTCTCGCATTTGTTCTG
Source organism: Saprospiraceae bacterium (assembly GCA_026985735.1). GTDB lineage: Bacteria > Bacteroidota > Bacteroidia > Chitinophagales > Saprospiraceae > JADJGA01. The sequence goes on along the minus strand of JALSPW010000097.1, from coordinate 32,235 downwards.
GTTCTTTGCCCCCTGACAGGTAAACCCTTTCGATGTCGCAATCCTCTATAACTCGCGATATCCATAAGTCTTTTTATATTAAGCTGAACTTCAGAACGCAGTTCCCCTTCAACTTTATATTCATTTTGAATAATTCTAACAATTTCCCTGATATTTTCATCTGACCATTGGTTTACTTTTGTATCAGGATCAATACCGGCAGCAGTAAGAATATCTTTTGCCCTGCTTCTACCAATACCGTAAATATAGGTTAAACCAATAACTCCCCTTTTATTTTTTGGAATGTCAACTCCTGTAATTCTTGCCATAATATAATTATTTTATTATCCTTGACGTTGTTTAAACTTCGGATTCTTTTTATTAATAACATATAATTTTCCCTTCCTTCTCACTATCTTGCAATCAGCAGATCGTTTTTTAATTGATGCTTTAACTTTCATTATTCAAAATTTTATCTATGATTCTACTTTAATCTATTATTTATATCTATATGTGATTCTCCCTCTCGATAAATCATAAGGAGAAATTTCCACCTTTACTTTATCTCCCGGTAATATTCGTATATAATGCATACGCATTTTTCCCGAAATCGTCGCAATTATCAAATGATTATTCTGTAGCCTCACTCTAAACATAGCATTTGAGAGTGCTTCTTCAATAATACCATCCTGTTCTATTAATTTTTGTTTTGCCATAATTCAAATTGGAGCGCAAAGGTACAATTTTTATTTTAAATTTTTAATATTTATATTATTTTTAATTGTTTCTTCTATGATTTTATGATCTGACAGCAAATCAGGTTTACCTTTTTTTACCACCAGTGAATGTTCAAAATGAGCTGAAGGCTTTCCGTCCCGGGTTACAATCGTCCAGCCATCTCTTAAAACTTTAACTCTCTTTGTCCCCATATTGACCATCGGTTCTATTGCAATAGTCATATTTTCTTTCAATTTTATCCCTCTTCCTCTCCTTCCAAAATTTGGAACTTCAGGATCCTCATGTAAATCCCTTCCTACTCCATGGCCTACCATTTCTCTAACAACTCCGAAACCAAATTGTTTTTCCGTATAATGCTGGATAGCATATCCTATATCACCTACCCTATTTCCCACAACAGCCATTTCAATACCTAAATATAAACTTTCATTTGTAGCTCTTAATAACTCCATCGTATCTTCGTCCACATCTCCAACTGCAAATGTATATGCTGCATCTCCATGAAATCCATTTTTATATACTCCACAATCAATTGACACGATATCACCATCTTTTATTTCATAATCGGAAGGAATACCGTGAACAACAGCTTCATTTATAGAAATACATAAACTTGCAGGAAAACCTTCATAACCTTTAAAAGAAGGAATCCCACCATTATCCCTGATATATTCCTCAGCCTTTTTATCCAAATCTATTGATTTCACTCCGGGCTTTAATATCTCTCCCATCAAAGCTAAAGTTTCAGAAACCATTAAATCAGATAAACGAAGTAATTCAATTTCCTCTTCCGTTTTTATAATAACCCCTTTTCCCACTATATTAAATTTACATACCAGAACCAATAGGATTCAATCCTCCGGTATTTCTTCCTTTAAGCTTTCCTGATTTAACCAAACCGTCATATTTTCTCATCAACAAATGGCTTTCCACTTGTTGCATAGTATCAAGTACCACGCCTACCAAAATCAATAATGATGTTCCTCCAAAAAATAGTGCAAAAGCCTGATTAACACCAAATGCTGCTACAAATGAAGGAAATATTGATATAAATCCTAAAAATATAGATCCCGGTAATGTTATTTTTGTTACAACAGAATCAATATATTCTTCTGTAGACTTACCCGGTTTAACACCGGGAATAAAAGCATTCATTCTTTTTAAATAATCAGCATATTGTTTTGGATTGACGATCAAAGCTGTATAGACATAAGTAAATATAACAACGAGAAAGAAAAATATAATATTATATGCAGGTGAATCCCACCTGTTCAACGACATTAAAAAACTTCCTGCTCCACCACCTGACTTTGTAACCCATTGCATAACGGTAACTGGTAAAAACATAATAGCTTGTGCGAAAATAATCGGCATAACTCCAGCTGCATTCACCTTCACAGGTATATAATCCCTTGCCCCTGCAACAGGTATTTGACTATTACCTTTACCAACCATTTTTTTAGCAAATTGAACTGGTATTTTCCTCACTCCCTGTGTAATTAAAACGGTCAATAATATTATCAAAAACATTGCTACCAATTCTATCACAAAAACAATTAATCCACCGCTTTTAGCCAATTGTCCTTGAATCTCTCCAAAGAAAGACTGAGGCAATCTGGCAATAATACCAATCATAATCAACAAAGATATACCATTACCAATTCCTCGATCCGTTATCTTCTCTCCAAGCCACATAGCAAAAACGGTACCGGTAGAAAGAATAATAATATTGGTTATCCAAAAAACATATGGACTAACAGACGGGTCATTCGCTCCGGCAGAAACGATAGTTGTCAGATAACCACCTCCTTGTACCAAAGTAATCAAAACAGTAAGATACCTGGTAATCTGATTAATCTTATTTCTTCCGGACTCACCTTCTTTTTCCTGTAGTCTTTGGAAATAAGGAACAGCAAAACCCAACAATTGAACTATAATGGAAGCCGTGATATAAGGCATAATACCCAAAGCAAAAATAGAAGCTTTAAATAAAGCTCCTCCTGTAAAAGTATTCAATAAACCTAAAATATCGTTAGCCCCACGATTAGCAACCGCTTTGGATAAAGCATCGGGAATAACTCCGGGCAAAACAACATAAGCGCCAAATCTGTATATTGCAATCATTGCAACAGTAAACAAAATTCTCTTACGTAGTTCCGTAATTTTCCAAATATTCTTTATAGTTTCAATAAAATCTTTCATCAATTATAATTTATACTAATGTAATAGAACCACCTTTCGCTTCAATTTTTTCTTTTGCAGAATTTGAACATTTATGCGCAATAACAGTCATTGCCATATTCAATTCCCCATTTCCCAAAATTTTTATTAAATCTTTTTTATTCACAATACCTTTTGACACTAAAAATTCGGGATTAATTTCAGCTACTGAATATTTTTCTCCAATTTCCTGCAATCTGCTAACATTGATAGCAACATACTCCTTTCTGAATTTATTGTTAAATCCTCTTTTAGGCAAACGCATCTGAAGTGGAGTTTGTCCTCCTTCATAATTACGTTTTCTCTTATATCCCGAACGGGATTGAGCCCCCTTATGCCCTCTGGTGGCAGTACCTCCTTTTCCGGATCCTTGTCCTCTTCCGATAATTTTTTTTGATTTTTTAACAGAACCTTTAGCCGGTTTTAAATTATGCAATTCCATATCTTATATTTTTCTAAATTAAACCTCTTCAACTTTAACCAAATGAGATACTTTATCAACCATTCCTTGTATCTGGTCGTTAACTTCTTTTTCAACACTTTTTCCAATACCCCTCAAACCCAAAGCTATTAAAGTTGCCTTTTGTTTTTGAGATTTTTTAATCGAACTTTTTATTTGTGTAATCTTAATCTTTGACATTTATTTCGTTTTTAACCGTTAAATAATTTATCAAGTTCAATCCCTCTTTGCTTTACAATCTCATAAGGATCTCTCAATTGATTTAGGGCATCCAATGTAGCTTTAATAACATTATGAGGATTCGAAGAGCCTTGAGATTTTGCCAAAACATTATGATAACCCGCAGTTTCCAAAACCGCCCTCATCGCACCACCTGCAATAACACCTGTACCTTCAGCTGCCGGTTTTATCAGAACTTTTCCTCCTCCATATTTTCCTCTTTGCTCATGAGGAATAGTTCCTCTTATAATAGGCACTTTCATGAGGCTTTTCTTAGCAACTTCAGTAGCCTTACCAATAGCCTCCGTGACATCTCTGGATTTACCCAGTCCATATCCGACAATACCATTGCCATCTCCAACTACTACAAGAGCTGCAAAGCTGAATGTTCTACCACCTTTGGTAACTTTAGTTACTCTGTTTAACGTAACTAATTTTTCTTTAAGTTCGTTTATTTCCGTAGGTTTAACTCTACTTTTTTTAGTATTTCTCATCTTAGTTCTTCTAATTTTTAAAATTTCAATCCTCCTTCTCTAGCACCGTCGGCAAGTGATTTTATAATACCGTGGAATTTATATCCACTTCTATCAAAAACTACACTCTCAATATTATTTTCTACTGCCCTTTTTGCTATAAGTGTACCAACTTGCTTGGCAACCTCACTTTTAGTTCCGGGATTAATACCTTTATCCCTGTAAGAGGCACTTACCAAAGTATTTGCATTGACATCATCTATTAATTGAGCATAAATTCCTTTATTGCTTTTATAAACCGATAATCTCGGCATATCAGAAGTCCCTTTTATTTTTTTTCTGATTCCTAAGCGTATTTTACGACGTCTTTTAATCTTTATACTTGTAGCCTTTTTCATTTTCATAATTATATCATTTATAAAATTAAGCGCCAGCCGTTTTACCGACTTTTCTTCTGATTTCTTCACCTTTATATCTAACTCCTTTACCTTTATATGGTTCAGGCTTACGGAATGATTTAATTTTAGCAGCAACTTGTCCTACCAATTGTTTATCTATTCCCGAAATTTTAATCAAAGGATTTTTTCCTTTCTCAGTTACTGTTTCCAATTGAAGATCATCCGGAATATAAAAATAAATCGGGTGAGAAAATCCGAGTTGCAATTCTAACAAATTACCTGTATTGGAGGCTCTAAATCCAACCCCGACTAATTCTAATTCCTTTTCAAATCCTTTTGTTACACCTTCCACCATATTATTAAGCAAAGATCTATATAATCCGTGAAAAGATCTATGTCTAATCGACTCGGTAGGCCTTTCCAAAGTGACAACACCATCATCAATCTTTACAGATATATCCGGATCCACCTGTTGAGTCAAAGTGCCCTTCGGACCTTTAACAGTAACAAGATTACCTTTGGAAACTTCAACAGTCACTCCCTGAGGTAAATTTATTGGTGATTTTCCTATTCTTGACATTTCTTAAAATTTATATATTAATAAACGTAACACAATACTTCTCCACCTACATTATTCTTTCTGGCATCTTTATCAGTCATAACTCCTTTGGAGGTGGAAACAATGGCTATACCATATCCATTAATTACTTTAGGTAATTTATCAACAGAAAAATACTGTCTCAATCCCGGTTTACTCAACCTTTTCATTTTCTTTATAACAGGTTGATTGGTCAACGGGTCATATTTTAATGCGATATAAATTTTACCTGATTTATTATCTTCTTCAAATTTGTATTTCAAAATATAACCTTGATCATATAAAATTTCAGTGATTTTCCTTTTCATTTTTGAACCGGGAATCACAACCATCCTATGACCTGCCATCTGCGCATTTCTAATGCGAGTCAAATAATCTGCTATCGGATCTGTTACTATCATAATTCTTTTATTATATATTTTTACCAACTGGCTTTTGTTACACCTGGAATTTTTCCATCATTAGCCATTTCTCTAAATTTCACCCTGCAAATACCAAACCTGCGAATATATCCTTTTGGCCTTCCGGTCAATCCACATCTATTGTGTAATCTTACCGGATTTGAGTTTCTGGGCAATTTATCCAATTCTTCCCAATTTCCTTCTGCTTTAAGTTTTTTTCTCTTCTCAGCATATTTTTCTACTAATTTCCTTCTTTTTGCTTCTCTAGCTATTAGCGATTTTCTTGCCATAATTATTGATTTCTTTGATTTTTAAAAGGCATTCCAAAATATTTTAGCAAGGATAATGCTTCCGCATCAGTTTTTGCTGTCGTAACAAAAGTAATATCCATTCCCAAAATTCTTGATATTTTATCCATTTCTATCTCAGGAAAAATAATGTGCTCTTGTATTCCCATTGAATAATTCCCTCTACCGTCAAAACTCTTATCATTAATTCCACGAAAATCCTTTACCCTTGGTAGTGCAACTGAAATTAATCTGTCAAGAAATTCATACATTTGCTCATGTCGTAAAGTTACTTTCACAGCAATAGGCATTCCTTCTCTTAATTTAAAATTGGAAACGGATCTTTTTGCTTTAATAGGAACGGCTTTCTGACCGGCGATTAAAGTAAGATCTTTTAAAGCATCATCGATAATTTTCTTATCCTGTGTTGCAGCTCCAAGCCCTTGATTAAGGTTTATTTTTACTAATTTAGGAACTTGCATGATGGATTTATAATTAAATTCTTCCATCATCTTAGGAATTATCTCCTCTTTATAATATGTCTGTAATCTAGGTTTATAACTCATCACTTAATAATTTCTCCTGATTTTTTAGAATAACGTACCAATTTTCCATCTACCAATTTTCTTCCAATTCTAGTAGGTTCACCTGTTTTAGGATCAACAAGCATCAAATTGGAAATATGAATTGGAGCTTCCCGGCTAATAATTCCTCCGGGGTTGTCATTTGTAGGTTTTTGATGTTTTTTCACAATATTAACTCCTTCAACCAACACTCTTGACTTTGCCGGATATACTTCCAACACTCTACCCTTTTTCCCTTTATATGCTCCTTCGGTAACCATTACCTGATCACCTTTTTTTATCCGCATTTTTGGAGCAAATCTCTTAGTTGCCATAATTTAAATTTATTTTATTTTATAATACTTCAGGTGCCAATGAAACAATTTTCATATAATCTTTTTCCCTTAATTCCCTGGCTACAGGACCAAAAATACGAGTTCCTCGAGGTTCTCCACCGGCATTTAGTAAAACTACTGCATTATCATCAAATTTGATATATGAACCATCTTTTCTTCTTATTTCTTTTTTGGTTCTTACTACTACCGCTCTTGAAACAGTCCCTTTTTTTATTCCTGTCGGAGTAGAACTTTTAACCGTAACTACTATTTCATCACCTACATAGGCATACCTTCTTCTTGTACCACCTAATACTTTAATACAAAGTACTTCTTTCGCACCACTATTATCAGCTACTTTCAATCTAGATTCTTGTTGTATCATGATTATTTACTTTTTAATATTAAACCGGAATATTACTTGGCTTTTTCCAATATTTCAACTAATCTCCACCTCTTTTTCTTACTTAATGGTCTTGTTTCCATAATTCTTACTTTATCCCCGATATTAGCTTCGTTTTTTTCATCATGAGCCATAAATTTCTTACTCATTTTAACGAATTTACCATATAACGGATGCTTAAGTTTTCTTTCAACCAAAACAGTAATACTCTTATCCATGCGATTGCTAACAACCACACCATTTCTTTGTTTCCTATTTTTTCTATCAGTCATAATTTAATAGAATTTATTTTTTGTTAAGTTTTCTTCTCAATCTGATTCTATCTCTTTTTGCTATTTCTTCACTAGTCATAGCAGCAAGTTCCCTTCTTTTCATCTCTGTTTTAATCCTTGCAATATCTCTACGCAGTGTTCTTAAAACAAGTGGATTTTCCAGTCCGGCAACAGCATGATCAAATTTCAACTTTCTGTATTCTACCTGTGCCTCATTCAACTCATTTTCCAAGTCCACATCGGTAAATTCCTGTAATTCTAAAAATTTCTTAGTAGCCATTTTTTTCTTTTTTTATTTTTCGTAATCCGGTCTTATAACAAATTTTGTTTTAATAGGCATTTTTTGAGAACCCAATCTCAATGCTTCCCTTGCTCTTTCTTCAGAAACTCCATCTATCTCAAACATAATCCTTCCGGGTTGCACTCTGGCAACATAATGATCCAATGCTCCTTTTCCTTTACCCATCCTAACTTCCAAAGGTTTAGACGTAATAGGTTTATCAGGAAAAATCCTAATCCAAACCTTACCTTCCCTTTTCATATATCTAGTCAAAGCAATCCTTGCAGCCTCTATCTGTCTACTTGTAATAAAACCATACTCCATAGCCTTCATCCCAAAACTACCGAAAGACACATTATGCCCTCTGGTAGCAATTCCACGGTTTTTACCCTTTTGTTGCTTTCTGTATTTTGTTCTTTTAGGTTGTAACATTTTAAATAATTTTTGCTTTTTTCAAAAGTTTTGCAAAGGTACAATTTTTTATTATTAATATTAATTTTTACCTTCTATTTCTTCTTCCTCTATTATTGCCTCTTCTATGATCACCTCTTCCTGATTTACCTTTGGCTCCAATATTTGGTGACAAATCTCTTTTTCCTAACACTTCTCCTTTAAAAATCCACACTTTGACCCCAATTTTACCATAAATAGTCTGAGCTTCCACAAGTGCATAATCAATATCAGCTCTAAATGTATGCAAAGGAATTCTACCATCTTTAAATTCTTCAGATCTAGCCATCTCCGCACCGTTCAATCTACCGGAAACTCTGATCTTAATACCTTCTGCGCCTGCTCTCATCGAAGATTGAATTGCCATTTTAACAGCTCTACGATAATTTATCCTTGATTCCAATTGCTTAGCAACATTTTCTCCAACGATATAGGCATCCAATTCAGGCTTTCTAATTTCAATAATATTTATCTGAACATCCATTCCAGTCAGTTTCTTCAACTCCTCTCTCAACCTGTCTACTTCCTGTCCACCTTTTCCAATGATGATTCCAGGTCTTGAAGTATGTATTGTAACTGTAATTCTTTTCAGAGTTCTTTCAATTACGATTTTCGAAATTCCTCCTTTAAAAATTCTAGCCCGGATATAATTTCTAATTTCAACATCTTGAACCAATTTTGATGCAAAATCTCTTCCACCAAACCAGTTGGAATCCCAGCCTTTGATGATTCCTAATCTGTTACCAATCGGATTTGTCTTTTGACCCATTATAACAATTTATTAATTAATTATTCAACATTTTCAGTTTCTTCAAAAGGAACGGTACTCTCAACAATAAGAGTAACATGATTCGTCCTTTTCTTAATAGGATTAGCCCTTCCATGTGGAGCAGGTCTAAATCTCTTCAAACTAGTTCCACCGTCAACCCAAATTCTTTTTACCACCAAGCCATATTCATCAGCACTTTTAGTCATTTCTGTCTTATATTCCCAATTTGCAATAGCAGACAGAAGCAATTTTTCAAGCCAAAATGAACCTTCTCTTTTATTAAATTTTAAAATACTCAATGCCTCTTCAACAGATTTTCCTCTGATAGCATCAGCCACCATTCTCATTTTTCTGGGTGACATCGGGCAGTTTTTTAATTTTGCAATAGCTTCCATATTATCTATATTATACTATTATACTAATTTTACTTTCTATTTCCGGCATGTCCTCTAAATAATCGAGTAGGAGAAAACTCTCCCAATTTATGCCCAACCATATTTTCAGTTATAAATACAGGAACAAATGTTTTCCCATTATGAACTGCAATAGTCAATCCCACCATATCAGGGATAATCATTGATGCCCTTGAGTAAGTTCTAATAACAGTTTTCCTGTTTTCTTCTCTTGCCTTATCAACTTTTTTTAAAAGTTTATGATAGACAAATGGTCCTTTTTTTATTGATCTAGCCATTCAAATTTTATTTTTTCCTTTTAGAAATAATCAATTTACTCGATTTCTTTTTAGGATTCCTTGTTTTTTGTCCCTTTGCAAAAATACCTGTCCTTGATTTTGGATGTCCTCCTGAAGACCTTCCTTCACCACCACCCATCGGGTGATCTACCGGATTCATTGCAACTCCTCTTACTCTCGGCCTTCTACCCAGCCATCTGCTTCTTCCGGCTTTACCGGAATTTATCAAAAAATGATCTCCATTTGATGTACTTCCAATAGTAGCCTTACAATCCAAAAACACCTTTCTCATTTCACCGGATGGCATTTTTATAATAGCATATTTCCCTTCTCTTCCCACCAAAACTCCATTAGTTCCGGCACTTCTGGCAATAACAGCTCCTTTCCCTGGATTCATTTCAATAGCATGAATTGTCGTACCCAAAGGAATTTCACTCAAATACAAACTATTACCAACATCAGGAGCAATTCCTTTACCTGAAATTACATTATCACCGGGTTTCAGCCCTTTCGGAGCAATAATATATCTCTTAGCACCATCGGCATAAACAAGCAATGCAATAAACGCAGTTCTATTAGGATCGTATTCAATAGATTTAACCTTTGCAGGAATACCTTCTTTATCTCTTTTAAAATCTATTACCCTATATCTTTTTTTGTGACCACCTCCTCTTTGTCTAATGGTCATTCTTCCTTTACTATTTCTACCCCCGGATTTCTTATGCTTTGCGATCAATGATTTTTCAGGATTGTTATCTGATATTTCAGAATAATCCAATCCAGTTCTGAATCGCAAGCCGGGAGTTATCGGTTTAAATTTCTTAATTGGCATTTTTTATATTTTTACTTATTACCAAAATTTATTACACATTACCATAAATATCAATCACTTCTCCTTCCTCAACTGAAACAACAGCTTTCTTGTATGAAGACATCTTACCTATTTGATAGCCGGATCTGGTTCCTCGTACCTTTACTTTACCGGGTACAATTGAAGTATTAACATCAGTAACATTCACATTATACATATCCTCTACAGCTTTTTTAATCTGTATTTTATTAGCTTTTTTATTAACCACGAAAGTATATTTATTTCTTTCTTCAGCTAATGTTTCAGCTTTCTCCGTAATTACCGGTTTTATTAAAATTTCCATAATTGATAATTTAAAATAATTCTTTTATTTTTTCTACTGCACTCTCAAAAAACACAAGCTTATCAGAATTTAAAATCTCGTAAGTATTTAATTGTCTGACTTCTTTTAAATTTGTTTTTTGAATATTTCTTGAAGATAAAAACAAAATTTTATCAGGTTCACCAATTAGGTGCAATACTTTTTTACCTTCAATACCCAAATTACGCAATACATTAATATATTCTTTAGTCTTTGGCTTATCAAAAGAGAAATCTTCCAAAACTACGATTGAGTTTGATTTAGCTTTAGCTGACAATGCAGAAGCTCTTGCCAAACTCTTCACTTTCTTATTAAGTTTTATTTCATAGCTTCTAGGCCTTGGACCAAAAACTCTTCCTCCCTTTCTGAACAATGGATTCTTAATCGAACCAGCTCGCGCGGTTCCCGTTCCTTTCTGTCTTTTCAATTTCCTGGTAGAACCTCGTATTTCTCCTCTTTCCCTAGAACTATGAGTTCCCTGTCTCTGATTGGCCAAATATTGTTTTACCGCCAAATACACTACATGTTCATTTGGTTCAATTCCAAACAATGAATCCGGAAGATCAACTTGTCTTCCTGTTTCTTTACCGTTGGTATCTACTACATTAATTTTCATCTTAATTACTTTTCGATTATTACATAAGAACCTTTATGACCGGGAACAGCCCCTCCAATCAAAATAAGATTTTTTTCAGGTAATATCTTTACCACTTTCAAATTTAAAACTTTCACTCTTTTTCCTCCGGTACGACCGGCCATTCTCATACCTTTAAAAACCCTTGCCGGATATGATGCCGCTCCAATAGAACCCGGAGCTCTCAATCTATCTTTTTGTCCGTGAGTTTTATCTCCAACACCATGAAATCCATGTCTTTTAACAACACCTTGAAATCCTTTACCTTTGGAAATCCCTATTGCACTGACAACATCACCTTCTTCAAAAACCTCTTCCACTTTGATAGAATCACCAAGATTTTTATCTATTTGAAAATCTCTAAATTCGACCAATTTTTTTAACGAGCCGGAATTGGCTTTTTTAAAATGCCCCATTAATGGTTTTGTAGTATTTTTTTCTTTAGCTTTTCCAACTCCTACTTGCAAAGCATTATAATTTTCGGTATCCTCGGTTTTAACCTGAGTTACGATATTAGGTTCGGCTTCAATGACGGTAACAGCAACATATTTACCATTATCATCATATATACTTGTCATTCCGACTTTTTTCCCAATTATTCCGTTCATGACTAATTTTTTGATAGCATACTTATCCACAAAATTTCATAAAACCATAAAATTTTAAGAAATTTCGAATAATATTATGCCTTTTTAAGTTAATTTAACTTGAATATCGACTCCGCTAGGTAGCTCTAACTTCGATAGAGCATCTACAGTTCTCGGAGTAGGTGTATAAATTTCAATTAAACGCTTGTGGGTTCTCAATTGAAACTGCTCCCGAGACTTCTTGTTGACATGTGGTGATCGCAACACTGTAAACACTTCTCTCTTGGTTGGCAGCGGAATCGGACCCATAACAACCGCACCACTATTTCGCACGGCTTTCACTATTTTCTCCGTTGATTTATCAACTAAATTGTGATCATAAGAACGAAGTTTTATCCTGATTTTTTGATTCATAACCTTTAATTCTATACCAATTTTTTAAATTGAGCTGCAAAGGTACAACTATATTTTAAAAAAACAAGTATTTTTTTATTAATTATTTAAATTTCCTTTAGATTTTTCTACTATTTCTTTTGCCAGGCTATCCGGAAGAGGTGCATAATGAGAAAACTCCATAGTACTGCTCGCCCTACCTGACGTTAATGTCCTCAATTGTGTTACATATCCAAACATCTCAGACAGCGGCACATCTGCTTTCACAACAACAACACCACCAGTTGCCATATCCTGACTCTTAGGAATTCCTCTTCTCCTGTTTAAATCACCAATTACATTCCCGACATATTCTTCAGGTGTAACCACTTCCAATTTCATTATCGGTTCCAAAATAATTGGTTTTGCTTTTTTAGCTGCAGCTCTAAATCCTTCTTTAGCACACAATTCAAATGCTATAGGTTTAGAATCCACGGGGTGAGTTCTTCCATCGTAAATTCTCACTTTCATGCTATCGAGACTATATCCGGCAAGAACACCGCTATTCATCATTGATTCAAAACCTTTTTGCGTAGGTGGTATCAATTCTCTTGGAATGGAACCACCGAAAATATCATTGATAAATTGCATTTTAACCTTACCGTCTTTAAAATCTTCACTGTTTAAAAACTCTTCATCTGCCGGTCCTATCTCAAAAGATACCTGTGCAAACAAACCTGATCCACCGGATTGTTTTTTAAGTTTCTCTGTATGATCTACCGTTGCTGTTAAAGCTTCTTTATAGTTTACCTGCGGTTGGCCTTGATTGCATTCAACATTAAATTCCCTTTTCAATCTATCAACTAGTATTTCCAAATGCAACTCTCCCATACCGCTTATTACCGTTTGATTTGTATTTTCATCAAACCTAACTTTAAATGTTGGATCTTCTTCTGACAATTTCGCCAATGCCATGCCTAATTTATCAACATCTTTTTGACTTTTAGGTTCTACGGCAAGACTAATCACAGGATCAGGAAATGTCATAGACTCGAAAACAATAGGATGCTTCTCATCACACAAAGTATCTCCTGTTCTAATATCTTTAAACCCTACACCTGCAGCAATATCACCAGCTTCAACGAAATCGATAGGATTTTGCTTATTGGAATGCATTTGATACAATCTTGAAATTCTTTCTTTCTTTCCCGATCTTGTATTTAAAACATAGGAACCCGCATTCAATTTTCCCGAATAAACTCTCATAAATGACAATCTTCCTACATAAGGATCTGTTGCAATTTTAAAAGCTAAAGCGGAAAAATGATCATTTACATCAGGTTTTCTATATTCAACTTCTTCTGTTTTAGGATTGATTCCTTCTATCATATCTTTATCCAAAGGCGAAGGTAAGAATGCACAAACAGCATCTAAAAGAGCCTGAACTCCCTTGTTTTTAAACGCAGAGCCAGCCATTACCGGGGTCATCACCATTCCGACTGTGGCTTCCCTTATCACATTTATCATCTCTTCTTCCGTAATCGAATCGGGATCCTCAAAATATTTCTCCATCAAAGAATCATCTATCTCGGCTAATGCCTCAACCAATTTTTCTCTATACTCTGAAACAATATCTACCAAATCTTCCGGAATGTCAATTACCTCATAAGTCATACCCTTATCATCTTCATTCCATATAATCGCCTCATTTGTTATCAAATCCACTATACCTTTAAAATCATCCTCGGCACCGATGGGTACTTGAATCGGAACAGCATTAGCACCCAACTTCTCTTTAATATCATTTACAACATTAAAAAAATCAGCACCTGTTCTATCCATTTTATTCACAAATGCAATTCTGGGAACTTTATATTTATCCGCTTGCCTCCATACTGTTTCGGATTGAGGCTCAACTCCGGAAACGGCACAAAACAATGCTACTGTCCCATCCAAAACCCTCAAAGACCTTTCTACTTCTACGGTAAAGTCAACGTGTCCGGGTGTATCTATTATATTAATGGTATATTCTTTATCGTGCCAAGGCCATTTTGTCCTTGTTGCAGCAGAAGTAATTGTAATTCCTCTTTCCTGCTCTTGTTCCATCCAGTCCATAGTAGCAGCTCCGTCATGCACTTCTCCTATTTTATGACTTAAACCGGTATAATAAAGTACCCTTTCTGTTGTTGTTGTTTTTCCAGCATCAATATGAGCTGCAATTCCGATATTTCGAACTAAACTTAAATCTCTTGCCATTTGATATTTTTATTAAAAATTTACGCTTTAAAATGAGCAAAAGCTCTGTTTGCTTCTGCCATTCTATGAGTGTCTTCCTTTTTCTTCACAGCTGCTCCTTCTCCCTTACTTGCAGCAATTAATTCAGCCGATAATTTATCAGCCATTCCTTTACCACTTCTTGCCCTTGCAAATTTGATCAACCACTTCATCCCATTTGAAATTTTTCTCGATTGATAAATTTCAGTAGGAATTTGAAATGTAGCACCACCAATCCTTTTACTTCTAACCTCTACCTGAGGCATTGCATTGCTTAAAGCTTTTTTCCATACTTCATGAGGATTCTCTCCTGTTTTCTCTGCAATTATATCCATTGCATCGTAAAATATTCTATAAGCTACCGCTTTTTTGCCTTCCCACATCAAATTGTTAACAAATTGTGTAACCATTACATCGCCAAATCTGGGATCCGGCATAATAGGACGCTTTTTTGGTTTTCTTTTTCTCATAATGAATTATTGATTTTATTATTTTTTTGGTCTTTTTGTTCCATACTTTGATCTGGATTGTTTTCTATCCGATACTCCTGCCGTATCAAGTGCTCCCCTAACAATAGTATATCTCACTCCGGGTAAATCTTTCACTCTTCCTCCTCTAACCAGTACAATTGAGTGCTCTTGCAAATTATGGCCCTCTCCGGGGATATATGCAATTACTTCCAATCCGTTAGTCAATCTCACCTTAGTTACTTTTCTCAAAGCCGAGTTAGGTTTCTTCGGTGTTGTAGTATAAACCCTGGTACAAACACCCCGTCTTTGTGGATTTCCCTGCAAAGCTTTTGATTTACTTTTGGATATTATTTGTTTTCTCCCTTTTCTTACTAATTGATTAATTGTTGGCATAACCAAATTTTTCTTTAAATTTATTAAAATTATTATTGTTTTTTTACCTTCAGGACACACCCTGCCCCAAAAAGAGCTGCAAAGATATGTTTATTTTTATTTATAATCAAAAGAAATTTAAGAATATTTATTTTTTTTTATCATTTCATTGACTTTTTTTCAAAATAAGCATTTATTAGTACCTTTCAAAAATTAAAAGTTTAAATTTATTAACTTATTTGTGAAATTTAAAACAACTACCCCATAGAACTAAAATAACCCGAAAATCAATATCTTTTCAATCACTTTAGTAATTCATAATTTACCAATTATAACTAAATCCCCTTTTATCTTTCAGAATTTTTACAATGCTGTTATTATCAAAAAGGAAGCGCCTATAAAAAATATATGCCTTAATTCCTTTTTACATTCATCAGTATGAAATTTTAAATTAAAAAAAAATAGTGTACATTTGTGTAATAATAAAATAATTATTGTTTGTCTAAGTAATTATATTAATACTTTATTTATTAAAATAAATTTTCAATTATGGCCCAGAAATATAAAATGACCGGTTGTGCAAAATTCTTCATCTTCCTTATTATTGCTGTTCCTCTTGCTTATATTGGGGCTAGTTATTACAATAACGTTGATCCGTTTGCCAAAATAAAAGAAATTGAAATTTTCAAAACAAATAAAGACAAAGATTCAGCTGATGATAATCTTAAAAATATTAATGCTCCCGTTAAAAATGAATCTACTCTAAAAAAAGAACTTGAACTTAAAGATGAAGAAATTAAATTTCTCAATAAAAAAATCAAGAAACTGGAAGAATTAATAAAGCAACAAAAAGAAGAACTTGAAAAATTAAAAAAGAAGTAATTCCGGTATCAATTTTAACAAAAAGTTAAATTTTTGTTAAAATCCGGTTAAATAAATACTTTTAAGTGAAAAATACGTTTTTCTCACTGTTATTAAATTAGAGATAACATGCGAACAGAATAGTTTATTGATTCTGTTTATATAGTTACTCAATAAAAAGAACAGTTATGGGAAATAAAAAATTTTTCTTTTCAATTTTAATAGCGGGGATATTAGGAGGCATTGTAACAATTGCAGGAACAAAATATTTTTTCCCCGATAAAAATTATGTATTTGTAGATAAGAATACTCCTGCAAAGAACATCAATTATTCAAATCCCAAATACCCGTTTAATTTGACTAAGGCTGCAGATGCAGGCACTAAAGTTGTAGTTCATATCAGAGCTGAAGAAAGTGCTCAAAAGGCAAGAAAACGACTTAGAAAAGATCCTTGGGGAGGTTACTTTCCCGACATATTTGATTTTGGCAATAATCATGAATTTTACAGAATGAAAGGAGGAGGTTCGGGAGTAATATATTCAAAAGACGGATATATTATAACAAATAACCATGTCGTTGATTTTGCAGATGACATATTGGTAACGCTACCAGATAAAAGAGAATATAAAGCAAGAAAAATCGGTACTGATCCCTCTACGGATCTTGCTGTTATCAAAATAGATGAAACCAATTTACCGGTAGTTCCATTGGCTGACTCGGATAAAGCAAAACTTGGTGAATGGGTAGTTGCCGTAGGAAATCCATTTGATTATCTGACTTCATCTGTTACAGCGGGAATAATAAGTGCCATAGGAAGAAATATCAATATAATAAGGGATGATCATGCATTGGAAGAATTTATCCAAACAGATGCAGCTGTCAATCCGGGTAACAGTGGAGGAGCATTACTTGACGCAAACGGGAATCTTCTGGGTATTACTTCTGCAATTGCGACTCCTACAGGTTCTTATGCCGGATATTCATTTGCGATCCCTTCCAATTTAATGAAAAAAGTAGCTGATAAGATAATAGAAAACGGAGGTGATTTATCACTAAAACCAAGTCTTGGTGTCTCAGCAGCGACAATTGACAAAGAAATCAAAAAGAAATTGAACTTAAAATTAGATTCAGGTGTTTATATTGATGAGGTAATGACAGGAAGTTCAGCTGAATTTGCCGGTATTCTCCCCGGTGATATTATTGTTGGAGCAGATGGGAAAGAAATTAGAAAATTTGAAGACTTAAGGGAAATATTAAATTTTGTAAAAATTGGAGATATTTTAAATTTTAAAATCTTTAGAGACAATAAATATATTAACCTAAGAGTTAAATTAAAGCAGAGTTTATAGTAAAAGTTGGTTTTTCGTTTTGTTTATGACGCTTGTCTTTCCCCGGACAGGCGTCTTTTTATTTAATGCTACTGATATCTAAGAAAAAATCATTCATATATTCCATACTTATATCAAAACAACCGACACCGTTGGAAATTAGAATGAACCCGATTTAGTGATTAAAAAAATTATGTGAAAGCAAACGATTATTTTTAAATATTAATGATTTTATAGACAGATTATATATATGCATAAATTTTGGAATAGCTATATTTTCTCTTAATTAAAAAATTTAAACCTATGAATAGTTATATATAAAATAATCATATAGCTTTGCGATAAATTTAAAATAAAATATGGATTTCAGAGGGAGCAAAAGGTATAACAATTATACTACTTACATAAAAAAAACATTTGGCAAAAGAGTACAAAAAATATCGGTCAATACCGGTTTTTCGTGCCCTAACAGAGATGGCACTAAAGGAACCGGGGGATGTACATACTGCAATATAAGCTCTTTCAGCCCAAGTTATTGTCGCCCTAAAAAAAGTATTATTCAACAGTTAAATGAAGGTATATCTTTTTTTTCAACTAAATACAAAGCACAAAAATATCTTGCATATTTTCAGGCATACACCAATACCTATGCTGAAATCCAATTGGTAAAAGATTTATATAGTCAAGCAGTAAGTCACCCTGATGTCATAGGTTTGGTAATAGGTACCAGACCGGATTGTATCAGTGAGGAATTATTGGATTTTCTGGAAAATTTGGCAAAGGAGTATTATATTTCGCTCGAATTTGGAGTTGAAAGTACTTTAGATAAAACATTGAAATTTGTAAACAGATGTCATACTTACCAAGAGACCATAAATGCCTATGAAATGGCTAAAGGAAGAGGTATCAATCTAGGCGCACATATAATTTTAGGATTACCGGGAGAAACAAGAACAGAAATATTAGAACATGCTACAAAATTATCAAAATTGCCAATTTCGTCATTGAAAATGCATCATCTTCAAATAGTAAGAGGAACAAAAATGGCTAAACAACTAAATGAAACTCCAGAAATTTTTCAATTATTTACAGTAGAAGAATATGTTGATTTTATATGTGAGTTTATATCCTTATTAAGACCGGATATTGTTATTGAAAGGTTTATTAGCGAATCACCTTTGAACATGCTGATAGCACCAAGATGGAACGGATTGAAAAATTTTGAAATTGTAGCTAAAATCGATAAAAAGTTAGAAGAAAAAAATCTATGGCAAGGGAAAAACTTTAGGATTTAATATAATTGATTAATAATATCAAAACAACAGACTCGCAATATATTGGGGTGCCCAACCTTAATTTTCAATATTCAGCTTTTAATCTCCTATCAGCAGGAATTCACAATTCTCCCTTAAACCTTGTTTATACTTTTAGTTTTGTCTTATCAAAACATAAAAGTTGGAATGTGGAATCAAAAACAAGTAATTTCACTTAAAAAGATTTATTTTCATTTATTCCTTTTAATTCTTCCCGGAATAGAATTTTTATCATATTTTTGATTAAAGACTTTATTTATAAATTTCCATTTTTCCCCATCCCATTTATAACCGTGATATGAACCATCGGGAACCATAGGAGGATGCATCCAGCTCGGTCGTTTCAATGGAATTATTATAGTATGATCATAAATAATAATACCCAGATCTTCATCATAATTCAATTTTGATGCAGCTTCATTTGCAGTTTCAAGAATAACCCTGTTTTTCAATCCTCCTTGCCGTAAAGTATCCTGAAAAACTTCTTTTCCAAAATAAACATTTCCATCTTCAAAAAATACAGGGGCGGCAATCTTGATTTTATCATATTTATTCAATCTTTTATAACCAAACAGGATATATTCGTTTTTATTCCGATTTCTATAGCTGTACAGATTGTAATATAATTGCCCGTACCAATCGTCATTGGTAAAAACTTCATATTCCAAATCTGAAAAAAATTCCTTATTATCTTTTAATTCGTATAGTCTACCATCTTTTTTTTGCAAATAACCAAAATAATAATTTATACTATCAGACTTCGTCAACTGCCATGAAAACACCCTAAAAGAAGAATCCGGCGGAATTAATTTAGATATCCACTTCAAAGAATCAAATGGATAATAAAACGAACTGTCTTTTTTTAATGTACTCTCAAAAAGAGGTTTAAAATTATCATGAGCAGCTTTTCGATGTTCCCACTGATCCGCATTGACAAAATAATCATTGTATCGAGCTAATTTTTTTTCATATTCTCCAAACTCCGGTTGACATGATACCGATATTGCAAAAGCGGTAAATACTATAGCAAAAAATAA
The DNA here is from genome assembly GCA_026985735.1 of Saprospiraceae bacterium. Classification (GTDB taxonomy): domain Bacteria; phylum Bacteroidota; class Bacteroidia; order Chitinophagales; family Saprospiraceae; genus JADJGA01. The sequence continues at coordinate 12,279 of JALSPW010000097.1, read as the reverse complement.
TCTATTCATAAATATTTTATATTATTTTACAATGCCTGTACACAAACAGACAACTTTTGAAATCATAAGATTAAAAAAAATACTTTAATATTGTAACGCTAAATATGATTCTTTAGTGCCAAAATTTAGTAACTATAATTTTTTGTAACCACCGAAGTAAAATTATTTTGAATAAAATCAGTATATTTTTGGATTACTAAAAAATAATTATTAATTTTGTTATGTAATATATAATCCCATTTTTACATTGCTATATCATATCATCCAAGTACTAATTTTATCATTATTCCTTTCATTCAAAATAAACATAAATTTTAGCCATGAAGAAATCATTTATCCTACTTTTTACTTATATTATATTTATCCATAATATATTAGGACAAGGCATAAAAATAAGCGATGAAGAATTAAAAAAGCAGCCGTACTGGCTGGAAATGCTGCAGGGCAACAGACCTAATTTTTTTGAAGTTAAAAGAGCTTATGATTTATATTTTGAAAACCATAAAAAAGAAAAGGGAACCGGATACAAAGAATTTGAAAAATGGGCATGGCTAAATGAGGGTTCAGTAGATATAAATGGTAACTTACCTGCACCTGACAAAATCAGCAAAGCTTATTATCGTTATAAAAAACTTATAAAATCAAGAGGTCCGGGAACAAATGCCGGAAAATGGAAAGAAATCGGACCTTTGGAATATCCCACAAACAATACAGGTCAAGTAACGGGAAAAGGCAGGGTTAATGCCATTGCCTTTGACCCGTTCAATGCAAATAAATATTGGGTAGGAGCGCCAAATGGAGGTTTGTGGTTAACAACTGACGGAGGAAGCTCTTATTCAAGCAATACAGACCAAATGCCTACATTAGGAGTATCCAGCATAATAATAAATCCTGCCCACCCTGATTCAATGTATATCGGTACCGGTGACCGTGATAGTGGTAATTCACCTGGCCTCGGAGTTTATAAGTCCACTGACGGAGGATTAACATGGTTGCAGTCAAATTCCGGAATGGGCAATAAAAAAGTAGGAATGATGGTTATGCATCCTACAAATAAAAATATTTTAATTGCTGCGACAAGTGGTGGTATTTATAAATCTACAAACGCTGCATCTAGCTGGATATTAGTTTCATCAAATAATAACAACTATCGAGATATAAAATTACACCCTACAAATCCGGATTATGTTTATGCAACAGCGAATGGTGATTTTTACAGATCTACTGACGGGGGAGACTCTTGGTCAAAAATAACACAAGGATTAATTCCTTGCAACAGATTAGTAATCGGTGTCAGTAAAGACGAGCCAAATTCCGTTTTATGTTTGTTAACCGGTGGTTCTCAAACATTTCAAGGAATATTTAAATCAACTGATTACGGTCAAAGTTTCACAAGAATAACCTCTGAGGATCATCCAAATATATTGGGATATAATGACGGAGATGACAAATCACAAGCAGGATATGATTTATGTATGTTGGTTGACACATCAAATATAGATCATATTTTAGTAGGCTCGATAAATATCCACGAAAGTACTGACGGCGGAGTAAATTTTACAAAAAAAACGCATTGGAGCACACAAGTTCATGCAGACCAACACACTCTGTGGCAAAATAAATTAAACGGTAGAATTTACATAGGAAATGATGGAGGGCTCTATTATTCGGATGATTGGTTTGATACATTTGGTCAACTGAGTGATGGCTTGAATATTGCTCAAGCATACCGGCTTGGTCAAGCGGCACAAAACAGAGATTTGGTAATCAATGGTTATCAAGACAATGGCTCGGCAAATTATGATAATGGCAAATTCACTACTGTATTGGGAGGTGATGGTATGGAATCCGCATTTGACTATGATGATAAAACTTACGCCTATTCTACGTATATTGACAAAATAAAACGATCCACTAGTCAAGGTTATGGTAATTGGAAAACAATCGCAGCAAACGGAGTAAACGGAATTGATGAGAGTGGTGCATGGGTAATTCCTTATATGCTACATTTAACCGACCCAAATACTATGTTTTTCGGATATAAAAACATTTGGAGAACGAATAATGTGAGGAATGATCCACCTACATGGACGAAAATATCCAACAATCTCGGAGGAAGCAATTCAAGTAATTATCAAGCTATTGCTCAATCTCCCGCAAATATCGATATATTTTACGGCGTAAGAAAAGACCATTCCCTATTCAGAAGTGATAATATCAATGACACATCACCTTCCTGGAAAAATCTAACTTCAAAATTACCAAACTCCGGCTGGATAGACGATGTAATTTGTCATCCTTCAGATCCGGAAATAGTTTATATAATCCAATCCAATAGAATCTATAAATCAATAGATAGCGGAAATACATGGACTGATATATCAGGAACCATCCCGTCATCTACAGATTTAAATTGTATGGTATATGATAAAAATTCCGACGAAGGAATCTTCGTAGGCACTAAAACCGGAGTATTTTATAAAGACGCATCTATGTCTGATTGGATACCCTATGATGGAGACCTACCTGTTGTCAATGTAACTGAACTTGAAATTTATTACGGATACACTGATAGCAGGTTGAGAGCAGCTACTTTCGGCAGAGGTCTATGGGAATCGCCGATTCACCAAGATAAAAATGCTGTACCTATGGTAAATTTTAAAGCAAATAAAACGACTATTAATAATGGAGACACTATCTTCTTTGAAGACCTTTCAAGCAATTTTCCTACTTCATGGACTTGGACAATTTCACCTTCCTCATATTTATTCGTCGATGGAACTAATGCAACTTCCCAACACCCACACATTAAATTTACTTCGAGTGGGAATTATGACATTACATTACAAGCCTCAAATACTAATGGAAATGATTCTAAAACCATCTATTCTTATATCAGTGTATATAATATCGTTTCTCCCGATTGCACTCCTGCTACACAGAATCTTGGAAATTATGGAATGGGGATTTATCATGTGGTACTTGAATCGATTAATAAGTTATCAGGACAACCATACCAAGATAACCCGGATCCTCCGAAAGGTTATATGAATTTTATAAATTCCGATTACACAAAGTTAGAAACGAATACCACTTACAATTTAACTGTTGAATTAGGTACCGGATATACCGAATATTGGAATGTTTATATTGATTATAACAACGATGGAGATTTTGAAGATACCGGCGAAGAAGTATATACTGCACCTTCAAAAGTATCCGGAGTCCAAAATATTGACATTACAACAATTTCGAATCCTGTTTTCAATCAATTGTTAAGGATGAGAATTATTTGTGATTATTATTCATTATCCGGTTCATGTACTAACCCGGGATATGGACAGGCAGAAGATTATGGTATAATATTTAAAGATTTACCGGAATTAACAACAACAGCGGTAAGCAATATCGGCACCACATCTGCACAAAGCGGAGGAAATATTTCTTCACAAGGATCTTCATCCGTCACTCATAAAGGTATAGTTTGGAGTAAAAACCAAAATCCCACATTGGATAATAATTGGGGATTTACCGATGAAGGTCCGGGAATAGGAAATTATATAAGTCAAATGAATAATCTTGATCCGAATACCGACTATTATGTGAGATCTTATGCTATAAACGATGACGGAACAAATTATGGTCAAGTAGAAAATTTCACAACACTTTCTGCCTCTCCATCCCTGACAACAAATAACATAACAGATATAGGATATTTTTCCGCTACCTCCGGTGGAAACATTACAGATGACGGAGGCAGATCAATAACAAGCAGGGGAGTAGTTTGGGATACCGTATCCAATCCAAGCTTTAGTAAAAATATTGGTTTTACCTCCGATGGTAACGGTACAGGGACATTCACCAGTAATTTGTCACAATTATTTCCAAATACTACCTATTACGTACGAGCCTATGCCCGAAATAATTTCACAATATCTTACGGGGATGAAAAATCATTTACTACATTACCACCGGATGTTAATCAGTCCAGAGATATTATTTTTTCAAATACTACAACTGATAAAACTAGTGTTAGTTGGACAAATGGAACAGGAACAAACAGAGTTGTAAAAATAAATACCGAAAATAATTTCACTCCTCCCACAGATGGTTCCGATCCACCGGGAAATACTGTTTATGGTGGAGGAGAGCAAGTCATTTATAATGGCCCCGGCAATACTGAAGTAGAAGTTACAAATTTGCAACCTTCAACGGAATATTTTTTTATTGTGTATGATTATACCGGAAATGGCTCAAGTACCGTTTATAATACAGCACCCGGAATTAACAATCCGGCTTCTCAAATCACTTATTGCAGACCTGAATTTACCAATGGAGATGTAGGTACTCATATTAAAAGATTTGTTTTGAATCAAATTGACAATAGCAGCGGCGCTTCACATTATTCTGATTTTACTGACATTACTACTGCGATATTACCGGATAGCGTATACAATACAAGTATTAAAATGTCATATAATGGACTAAGCGTTAGCATTTGGATAGACTGGAATGACAATCAGGAATTCGAAAGTTCTGAAAAAGTATTGTCTGACTTTTATTGTCCTGCCAATCAATTAAGCACAACACAAATCACTATGCCTACCGGATACAATTTAGGAAAACACCTTCTACGAGTAAGAGGAAACTGGGGAACAGGTGCAGGTCCTTGTTCTACCGGTAGTTGGGGCGAAGTAGAAGACTACACTGTTGACACAAAAGACAAATTTACCTGGACAGGTGCAGCAGATAACATTTGGAATGTATCATCAAATTGGGATGTAGGAAAAATACCGTCTTTAAATTTTGAAGTACTAATCCCTAACACGACTAATCAACCGATTATAGATACAGGGACTTCTGCAAATGCAAAAAAAGTAATTTTAGATTCGGGAGCACATTTGATAATAAATGGCACATTGAATATACAAAATCAATAAAACAATAATAAAAAGTTTTGAGAATTACATTTAATAATAAAAAATAAGTAAATTAAAAGCTTAAACGAACAAAATACTAATTTTTTATAATTTATTTAATATTAAGTATTGAATATTTCATATAAATTGTTTAACTTTGTTAAAATTAATTAATAAAAACCAAAATACTTGAGTTATGCAAAAAAGGTTTATGATTATTTTATTCTTATCTTTCCTTTTTACTACTTGGACATACGCACAATTAGTAAATAACGGAGCAACTATCATTGTCAAAAACGGAGCGACTCTCCATGTGGATAGTGATGTAACAAATACTACCGGCACACTTCAATTGGAATCAAATGCCACATTGGAGGTGAGCGGAGATTTCACAAGTGAAACTGCAGCTTCATTTGATGCTGATGCTAACTCTACAGTGAAATTTTTTGGTTCTGCAAGTAAAAATATAAAATCCGGAGGAGATGACTTTGGCAAAATCCTTTTGAATAAAGATGATGCTGTTAACATGACTTTAACCGATGCTATGGAAATCACAACTAATCTGGATTTCACACCCGCAAATAACAATAAACTTATACTTGGAGCCAATAATCTTGCTTTTGCTTCAGGTGCAACCATTACAAATGCCGATGCAACTCATTACATCCAGGCAGATGGTGCGGGAGTTGTAGAAAAAAGATTTTCGGCAGATGGCTCATTTACGTACAATATCGGTGACAGTGATGAGTATTCTCCTGTCACGGCTAATGTTTCAGCCACTTCTTACGGATCTGCAGCCAAAGTTGCTATCAATGTTGTCGATGCCGTTCATCCCAATTTATATTCTGATGCAAATGCTTATCTTACAAGATATTGGAATGTTGATGTTACAGACATAACAGGATATTCTGCAACTTTGACCGGAACATATACCGACGCTGATATTACAGGTACGGAAACAAATATCAAAGGTGCTAGCTACACATCCGATTGGAGTTTTGCCAATGCCGGCAATGATGATACCAATAACACCGTCACCGGAGATGTTACGTCAAGTACAGATTTTAGTGGCATGAATTTTTATGGAAAAATGGCTTCGTTAAAAGCATTTTTGCAAGGAGCGTATAGCGGTACTGAAATGACTACGACATTGAACAGCTCGAGTTTATTACCGCTTACTTCACCTTATGGCACAGGAGAAAGCGTAAGCTCCATTCCAAATGCAAATATTACTGATTGGATAAAAATTGAAATCCGGGATGCTGCCGATGCATCAAACATATTAAAATCGTATAGCAAATTTATCAACAAAGACGGACAAATATATGAGCTGGACGGGACTAGTACTCCAAAATTTAAAGATGCACCCACATCAGGATATATTGCAATAAGACATAGAAATCATCTTGGCATAAGAACAAGTTCCACATTGGATTTCACAGCAAATCCTTCACATGATTTCACAACAGCATCATCCCAGGCTTATGGCACGGATCCGATGAAAGAAGTTGCCAGTGGTGTTTGGGCTATGTGGGGTGGAAATGCAAATCAAGATGCTTATGTTAGAGCGAAACAAACATTCATACCGCCTTCAACAACAATTTATTCTGATAGGGATTATATCCTTAACGATGTATTGGGTGGGGATACTAATGGACAATCAGATACATATAATTCAGGAGATGTAAATATGGATGGACATGTAAGAGCAAAACAAACATTTATTCCTCCTTCAACAACTATTAAATCAGACAGAGATTTCATTCTTAATGATGTATTGGGGGGAAATGCAAACGGTCAAAAAGATGAACAATTATAAAAATATTTTAAACATTTTTACAATGAGGAAGACACTATTATTTATCATTTTTATTTTTTATTATTTTCATTTTATTAATGCACAATCAATATCAGGTGAGTTATATGATGGAGGATTATACGGAAGTGATGCATCATCAGATATGACTACAACATTAACCGCTTCATCTCAATACGCAAGCGGATCTGCTGCCAGTCCTACTATTTTTGTCTATAGAATTCTTCAAACAGAATGGGATGCTGCAAATATAACCAGTGTTTCAATGGTAGATAATCCTTTAGACATGGGTAATTCAGGAGGTCCGGATTCTGAGTGGGATGATGCCAATGGTTATCATTATCTATATTTCTCAGCCGGGGTTGCTGATTGGGACCTTCATGATTGCCCTACAAGTTTAGGACCAAATTCGACATACCTCAGTTTGAAATTCAATGGAATGTCTGGTTCGATGACTGTTTACATGACATTAAAAGATACTGATCCTGTTGTTGGTAGTGAAGTGAATAGAATTTCAACCAATCAACTCACGTCTGTTGGTAGTATTACATTGACCACATTACCAATAAAATTAAAAGAATTTACTGTTCGTAAATACAACCCCACATCATCATATCTGGCATGGACAACTGCAAATGAAATTAATTTTGACAAATTTATTGTAGAAAGGAGTACCGACAGCAAAAACTGGAGTGGTATCGGAGAAGTTAAATCTTTTGCTTTCTCCCGAAGCAATGATTACTCCTTTGTAGATAAAGATGTATATGATGGAAATGGTGAACAAACTTTCTTTTACAGACTCAAGATGCTTGATTTGGATGGAGGTTGGAGATATTCGAAGGTGGAAAATGTCTTATTTAATACTTCAAAAGGTATTGCCAAACTAATGCTTTTCCCTAACCCTTCATCCGAAAAAGTATATTTCAACCTTACAAATATAGAATCCGGAAGCAATTTGGATATAAATATTTTTGACAGTACCGGTAAATTGATAATGAAAAAAGAGCAAAACTACAAACTGAACAACAATTTACTTATTGACAATGCTAAACAGAGTATTAAAGCAGGTATGTACCATGTGATTATCTCTGACAATAAAGGTAATAAGTATTATAAAAAACTAATCTTATCCAGGTAATAAATAATCTTTTTCATAATAAGGACCCGGGAAATTTATTTTCCGGGTTTTTTATTTAGTATGCAATATCACTCTATTATTTGCAATATCATTCCATGCATCGCCGAAGTCCTTTAAAAAATCATTAACTGTCCTAATAGTAAATTCTTCAGGAGATTCCGTCATCGCCAACCTTTCCCATGTCAGAGGCATAGAAACATTTCCTTTATCCGTAGCTCTCATTCCATAAGGCATGGACATGGACTGTAAGGTATGATTGCGGTAAATATCGATTAATGTTTTGTCCATGCGCTTTTCTTTTGCTATTCTCAATGTTACATTCCTGATTTTTGCAACTATTTCTTTTCCTATTTCCTCCGCAGCAGCAAACACTTCATCATAAGTATTTTCAGGTATAACAGGACAAAATATATGTACCCCTTTTTTACCGGATGTTTTCGGAAACACATTATAACCAAAACTTTCTATTATAGGTTTTATTCTTAAAGCCAAATCCCTAATCATTTTAAAATTTTTATACAAAGGATCTCCCTTTTTATATGGCGGATCAAGGTCAAATACTAACATATCGGGTTTCATCAAATCAGGAACACAAGTTTGGGTAATATGAAATTCCAAAGTATCTATATTTACCAACCACAAAAAATCTTCAATTTTATCAGGAATTATGTAATTTGCCTTTTTCTTTATTCCAAGAGATTCATATTTAATCCAGGACGGAGCATATTTCGGTTTGTTTCTTTGAAAAAAACTTATTCCAGGAAAACCATTAGGATATCTTTTGAACGAAATGGCACGCCTTGATGCATATTTAAGAAGTGGCCGGGCAACACCTTTATAATATTCTATCAAATCATTTTTAGTGATACCGGATTGATATATTAATATTTTTCCCGGATGACTTATTTTAAAATCATACATTTCTAATAATTATATTCAAATATAAAACAATTTATCAATAATTATTCAAATAATTAATAAAATCAGACCAACTTTGGAACTTTAAACCTCAAACTTTGAACTTTTGCCTTTGAACTTTATACTTTATACTTTGAACTTTGTCCTTTATACTTTGAACTTTATTCACAAATGTATCACTTCATCATAAGCAGCTGCTGCAGCTTCCATAATCCCCTCACTCATAGTGGGATGAGGATGTATGGATTTAATCAGTTCATGTCCGGTAGCTTCAAGTTTTTTTGCTACCACGAGTTCAGCAATCATCTCTGTGACATTATATCCAATAAGGTGCGCACCTACAAGTTCACCAAATTCAGTTTCAAATATTAATTTTACAAAACCGTCATTTTCGCCTGCAGCACTAGCTTTTCCAGATGCCGTAAAAGGAAATTTACCTATTTTTATATCTCCGTATTTCTCTTTAGCCTGTTCCTCGGTATAGCCAACAGAAGCGACTTCCGGACTACAATAAGTATTTGAAGGAATATTATTGTAATCAATAGGAGCTACATCCAAACCCGCTATTTTTTCCACACAAGTAATACCCTCAGCACTTGCGACATGGGCCAATGCAGGAGTAGGTATTATATCACCGATAGCATAAATACCTTCAACATTAGTATGGTAATAATCATCAACAATAACAAAACCTCTTTCCGTATTTATTCCCAGATCATCCAAACCGAGATTCTCCGTATTGGGTGTAACACCTACAGCAGATAAAACAGTGTCAACCGTAAGATTATCTATTGAATCTTTCTTGAGATTTTTGATTAGAACATTGCACTTACCGTCATTTATTTCCACATTTTCAACGGAAGTGGATGCTAAAACCTTTATACCCTGTTTTTTGAATGATCTCGACAAAACCCTGGAGACTTCTTTGTCTTCTCTTGGAAGAAGACCTTGTTTTAAAAATTCAACTATAGTAACATCAGTTCCGAGTGAATTGTAAAAATATGCAAATTCAACTCCGATAGCACCTCCACCGACAACCAAAAGTTTTTCCGGTATTTTATCAAGAGTCATAGCTTGTCTATAACCTATTATTTTTTTCCCGTCAATTTGTAAATTCGGCAATTGTTTAGCTCTAGCTCCAGTTGCCAAAATTATATAATTAGACTCATAGCTTTCTACATTTCCTTCATTATCTTTAACGAGAACCTTTTTATCAGCAGTCAAGCTTCCTGTTCCTTTTATAACCGTAATTTTATTTTTTCTAAATAAAAACTCTACCCCTTTACTCATTTTACCGGCTACTCCTCTACTCCTTTTGATTATAGCTTCAAAATCAAAACCTATATTTCCGGCTTCAAGTCCATAATCGGCAACATGCTTCATATTATTATATACTTGAGCGCTTTTGAGTAAAGCCTTTGTTGGAATACAACCCCAATTTAAACATATACCTCCAAGAGATTCTTTTTCCACAACAGCCACATTAAACCCCAGTTGCGCTGCTCGAATTGCTGCGACATACCCTCCGGGTCCCGAACCGACAATTATAATATCAAACTTATTTCCCATATAATGTTTTTTGTGCCGCAGGCGGGACTCGAACCCGCACGGTATCGCTACCACACGCCCCTGAAACGTGCGTGTCTACCAATTCCACCACTGCGGCAAATTAATTGAATTACAAAGATAAAATAAAAATAAAAAATATAAAGTCAAATCACATTTTTATTATCTTTCCCGTTTGACTATAACTATTAAAATATAATTTACAAAAATATACTCCATTGGAAAGATAACTCAAATCAATCTTTTCGGAATGAATAATTTCATCATACACTTTCCTCCCAAAAATATCAAACAACTCCAACTCAACACCATTTGACAATTGATTATCAGAAATATCAAGTACAATCTTATCGTTAAAGGGATTTGGATAAATAATAAATTCATTATTTATCTCCAAATCCTTATCAGCAGTTAAAACGGAATTTATAGCTTTAAGCAATGAATAATCTTCATCAGGATAAAAAGTATCCTGCCCAAGCTCCCAGATCATAATACCTTTAAGATTATTTTCTTTTGCTAATTCCGTTTTCTTGTTTATTGTATTAATACCATTATAATATTTCTCTCCTACTCTATCCAAATACGCGTAATCTTTATTTTCTTTCACAATATCACTATACGAAAATGAAGTAATATTAGTCAAATCCATAAAATCATATCCGTAAAAAGGAACTCCCAATCTCAATCTTCGGCTTTCCACACCTTGACTTTTCCAAAAATCAATAGCTTCTATAGCTTTTTCATAAGAAGAATGCTGCCCGGGATGAGAAGGATCCCAGGGACCTGTATAGTCATAAGCCATAATATTAATAACATCAAAAACTTTTAATGCCTCATCACTTAATTCCTGATATCTGAATGAACCGGGTAAAGCAGCGGTGAAACCTATATTGTAAGCTTTCAAGGTATCATTTAACTCCAGCACAAAACCACTGTACAATGATGTCACATTGTCCCATTCCAAATCCATATCCAATCCGTCAAACCCATATTCAACACAAAACGATTTAATATTATGAATAAATTCACTTCTACGCGAACGGTGCATATATTTTTTCCAATTTAAAGCAAGTTGACCTGTTACTCCCGCACCACCAACTGAGACATAAACAATGATCCCTTTTTTCTTTAAAAATTTTACAACTTGATAAAAATCTTCATTTGGAATCCCCAGTTTACCGAAAGAATCCGGATTTGCAAACGCTATATTAACATGAGTCACTTTAGAAAAATCAATAAAATTTTTACCTTCTCCAACATTTTAAAATCTGTAATCCGGTAGATATCCCAGTATATCCGTCTTTTGAGCACTCACCTCAATAAGAAAGAAGAAAGCAACAAAAATAAATAGATTTCTCATTTTAAATTTTTTTTTATTTATTTTTTCTTATCAAGTATTGTATAAATATTATATTCTTTATTTTTCATATTTATTTTTTAAATTCAGAACAACTGCTCAATTTGTAAATCGGGATTAACTCCGTGAAATATATTTGCAAAAATCTCTGATTTCATTTCACTGAATAAAGTTCAAAATTAATAAATTTTAACATTTTTCTGAGAAAAATCTATAAAAAAAACAATAATAAATCAATCTCTTCTATACAATCCGTAATTCATAATTCACCATTACTCCCCTTTATCTTTATACTTTTATCTTTTATCTTTCCACTTTATCCTTTGAACTTTCCTAGCCAAGCTACCTCCCAGCCTCCTGTTTCTTCGCACGCTCCGAAACCGGAGTAGCTCCATCCCGCACATACCCCAAATTCAATATATCAATCTCTTCTATCCAATCCGTAATTCGTAATTTTTAATTCGTAATTCACCATTCATAATTCATCATTAATTTCTTTTATCTTCCAAACTTTTAAACTTTTGCCTTTGAACTTTGAACTTTTGCCTGTGGTCTCATGGTATAG
>JALSPW010000096.1 GCA_026985735.1 Saprospiraceae bacterium | reverse complement strand
CCCTCTGTTTTTGCTTTTTCTATATATGAACTTAGTTTGTTCAAGGGCATGGAGTTTTCTACACCCACTTGTGAAGCCAATTCTTTTATAGATGGTTGAGGTCCCATCCATATTATATCTTCTATACCAATATCATTACCGAAAATATAATCCTTTCCTTCATCAAAATCAATCACGGCTGTCAGTCCCGGTACATTTAGTCCGAAATAATATAAAAAACTGCTATCTTGCCGGAATTTATATGGATTGGCAGGATAATTATACGGGACATATACATTGCCGGGGAAAATAGCAATTCCATTATTAATTTTAGATCTTAAAATATCTCTTCTGTCTTTATAGACATTTTTATTAAATAATTCCATATTCATTGGTTTATTGTAATTATCAGGAGCGAATCATTTTAGTTGACTTTTTTATTGCATGCTTCTTTTGATAAAGAAAAATGCGTTTTAACTCAAATGATTCTACCTGAGTAGTTTAGATTTATTCTGTTATTTTGCTTTCCGATGCATTAATAACTGGAGCAAGAGCGCTTTCTTCTCCTCCTGTTACAAATGATATTATTTTTATATTTTCCGGTTTCCATAAATTGTCATCTACAGGCAAAGTATATTTAAAAGTTTTTATAATAATATCGTTTTCTTTTAAATTTTGCCCCAAATCCAGTCCATCCCAAGGAGTAATCATGTCCCTTAAGACATTGTCAAATTCATAATCATCTTTTATGCTGCCATTACCTAATGTCTGGGAATCGATTATATGACTTTCCGTTAGAGCTACATTCAATTTATAATTCCCATGTAAATTTATTAACGGAATAATACTTACATATATTTCCAGTTTTCTTGCTATAGTATCATATTTTGTAGTAGTGGTAATATTTAGAATATTGTCTTTTTTAAATTCTTCTCCCACATATTGTTCCCAGGAAGTATAACCTGAAATAGGGATATCGGGTTCTTCAAAAATAGTTCTGTCTATTGCGGCTGCAGGTTTACCGAGATAAGACCAACTCTTTTCCAGATTTATTCCATCATCACATCTGAGATCATATTTACTTGATTCCAATGGTTCTGTCAAACTACCGGCATGAATAGCTATGGAAATAACCTGCCCATTATATTTTTGTTCGATATTTCGTATGATTTTGGCTCCGTCCGGACAGTTTGAACATCTTACACCTGTCAATTCTTCAATCAGAACAATTTTGTTTTTTTGAGGTGGTGTGAATTCCGGTATTTCAACAGGTAATTCATTACAACAACTTGAGAAAATTAAAGTTAAAAAGATAAAACTTATTATTAATTTATTCATTTATTAATTTTTTTAATGATTAAAATCTTGATGTGATATTCATTTTAATTCCACTGAATGCAGGTTCGAGTCTGCATACTCCTCCTGAGCATACTACACCTTCCACTTGTTTGACATATCTAAGTGAATATCTGTTAGGTCCATTAGTATATGTTAAACCTAATGATGGATATAATATGCTCAACAATTTATTATTTTTATCTTTTGGAGCTTTCTCCGAAGGTTTGATATTGTACATTCCTGATGCTTCAAAACTCCAGTGGGGTGCCGACGAAAATTCTAAGAATACATTTAACCAACTTCCGAAATCTTGTTTTGTGTGCATATATTGGGCTTCAATATTGATAGACTTTTTTCTACTCAGTTTGAATAAAAAATCAAGATAAGGAGTATATGCAATCAACATTTCGGTTCCTTCTTTTTCGTAAACGGGTTGATTGTAATTTTGATATTGCAATCCGGTTACGAGTCTCCATTTTCTTCCTTTTTTATATAAAATTTCAGTAAATATTTCCCGGTAAAGCAGATTATCATCCAGATTGCTTATATTTGAAAAATTGACATTAAACGTTAGTTTTCTGCTAAATGCATATTTAATATCAAGCTGATAAGCTTTTTCGCTTAAAAGTTGAGTGGCTGGACTATACCTTGCTGTCAGAGTATATGTATTTAATCTGTTCATCGGTGGGATAAAATTTATCAATCCATGATTCACTAACAGTGTAGGATCTGTTCTGAAATCAAAATTTTCAGTTCTCTTAAATTCTGCGGTGACTCCCAATTTATTTTTTGCATATCCAAGACTTGTATAGATTACCGACCCGGCTTCTTTAACATATTTACCTTTAGTCGTATCTCCTGTAAGTTCGAGTTTATCTAAAAACGGGTTTTTGAACATTTCCGGAGATTTGTATGAACTTTCAAAATATAGAGACCACGAATTATAAGAAATATTTGAATATACAGTACCCAAACAGGTATTGTACACCGGTGCAGTTTGATCTTCAGGTAAATAATTTTTCACAATATTGACCAACTTGGAAATGGTTTTATCGTCATGAGTTCTGTTGATAAAACCGATACCGGGAGCTATAGAAACGGGATTATCTTTACCTATTGTAAAAAATCCTTCAATATTTGCACCCCGTATTACAGCCGGGTAAGTGCCAAAAAGGTATTTTTGCCTTCCGGTGAATATTTTTGCAGTCCAATTGTCATTTATATCATATTTCAACCTAATACCGTAAATTGAATTTTCGACAAATAAAGCTCTTTCCTCATAAGCTCTGAAAATCGTACCGGCTCCTATCTGGTCATAGAAATGCCCTCCCGTTATTTCCAGTTTTTTTATTTTTTTCTTTACATACCAATTTCCAATACCTTGATCTGAATAAGTGGATTTGGGATCCTTCAAGTTTGAATTGTTGAACATATCAAATCTCACTCCAAATTCCCAGGTTCCATATTTATATTTGAGATCCAACCAACTTTCTGCTCCGTATAGCAAATGATCATATTGAGGAATGTCATTTGCTCCGATTAGAGTGTCCCGGACAAAATAATTGAAATTGCTTTCAAGTCCGCCTGAAAAAGTACCTTTATTTTGTGCGCACACGTTGTTATTAATTATAAATGGTATAATTATTAAAACCCCTTTTACAATACTAAATAAACTTTTTATCATCATTTAATAATTTTAAACTGATGCAATACATTATAACTGAATTGTAACTATTTAGTGTCTGTCAATAAAATCATTAAAATTTAAAAATAATCTTTTTGCGATATTTTCATTTTCCTCAACTCGCTGATACTAAGGCATCACTTCGTCTCGGAAAAGTAAAAACCTCATCAAAAATCTTTATTTTTAAAGAATCAAGCACTTTATAGACATACACTATTTAGTGTCTGTCTATAAAATCATTAAAAAAATAAGTATTTTAAAGACAAACATTATTTATATAATACATATTTATCTAGAAAATCACTTTTTATTTTACAAACACACTATTTGAATAGTTACTGAAAATATAAAAGCAAATATAATGTTTTTTTTAAACAGTATAAGTATTCAGTGATTTTTATCTATGTATATCTTATTTTGCAACTAATTCCTTAGAATTGCGTTGCCTGAAAAATCGCTTTTTTATTTTTAATAAGATATTTTTTTCTGCTTCTTCTCTAACCCTCTTGGTAGAGCTGGCAATCCCTATTTTAATAGTTCTGCGAAAATATCTCCAAAACGAAAGTAAATGACAAATTAAAAAAGCAAATAAAAAAAATCATTAAAAACCTGTCACAAAAATCACTTTTTTTCATACTATATGTAAAGGATAATAAAAAATCCTTGTTTTTTTGCAGCGTTTCAAATATTACAGGCATCGTATATAAGTAAAATATCGTTATATAAGAAAATGAATACAAATATAGGATAAATATATAGAGTTTTTAATATGTTAAAATTCAAATAAATATACATAAAGATTTGCGTAATTCATAAAATGTTGTTATATTTGTACTTGTAAAGATGATGAAAATAACCACTAAAATATCATACACGGCTACACGGCTACACGGCTACACGGCTACACGGCTACACGGCTA
>JALSPW010000095.1 GCA_026985735.1 Saprospiraceae bacterium | reverse complement strand
TTTTTGGTTGATAAAAATCTCTCAAAATCAAAATTTTGAAGTTTACTTTGTATTTCTTCTATATTAAAATCTATTTCAATTAAACCAATACCTTCATATTTAAGTAAGTCAAAATAATTTTTTATGTTTTCGTATAATTTTTCAAAAGATTCAATTGTGTCCAATGAAATATTATCGGTTAGCCAATTCCATTGTTTTTTATCTATTGATTCTATTTTCTCCCATAATTTATAACTTCTTAAATTTTGAAAACTGTCATTTAATGATATCTCCTGATATTCTTTTTCTAAAGCTTTGAATATTTTAGATTTTAGATTTAAGTATTCCCTTTTCTTTTCATTTAACTTATCTATTCTATCATCAATTTTTAGTTCTTGATTATCCTGTAAAATGGTTTTAATATTTTCTATACTTGATTCAAGAGAAAAACGTGTTTTATCCGTTTCTATTTGAATTTTTGTAAAGACTAAATCATCAAAAGTTTTTGGGATTTTTTCCAATAATGATTCTAATGCTTTATCGGTTTGTGCTGTTACCAAAACTCTTTTTCCTTGAGCAAGCAATGTACATAGAATATTTACAATTGTATGAGATTTACCTGTTCCGGGGGGACCTGTCACAACTGTAACTCTATTCTCAAGATAGTTTTCATAGATTTGTTTTTGTTCTTTATTAAAAGGCAATGGGAAAAAGGCGGAAAAATCTCTCTCATCCAAGTTTTCATAGACATTTTTATAACTGTCATATAGTTCATCAATAAAATAATTTGATTTAGGATATGAATTACTATCTTCTTTGCTGTTTCTTATTAATAATTTAAAAAGTTGAATATCATAATTTTCTCTCCCAATATTCTTTATTATATCCTCAGTAAGCTTATTGAAAAATCTTGGTTTTTTCCTTTTTATATTTATTGCCGGTGAATATGAAATTTTGAATTGTCCAATTTCTGGATAGTCTTCAGAAGTTGGTTTTGTAAGTAAACCTTTAAATGAAGCATTTTCAGATATTCCCACCAAATCTTTTATCAATTTATTAAATCTTGCTAAATTGATAATTGTATAGCTTTTTCTATTTACTCCATCATCAAATCTATTTATTAGCTCGTCCAATTCACTTTTACTAATAGGTGTATTATTTAAAAAGAAAAAATCTGCATAAGGAACTTCTACCTCCGAAAAAGATAGTTTTATTTTATTGGATTCGACTAATTCAATCTTTAGTGGAAAATGAAAAAGGTGTTGATTTATTTTTGAGATTCTTTCGGGAGTTCTTCCTTGTTGACGATACTGTATTAGTCCTACGCTCAATACAATTTCAATATTTGAATCAAATTTGATGTCATTATAAGCTCTATATAGCTTAGAAAATAATTTTTTGTTTTTAAAAAAAGTTGAAAGCTTATCTTTTTCTTTCTTACCTTCTTCTGACTCATAAAAGGATTGTAAGGTATTATCTTCAATATCTTCGTTGGCTACTTTAAATTCGTTTTTGATATCGTTAAATACAATTGATTGTTTAAAGTTATCCGGAATTACAATAATAGGTTTTCCCGGTCTTTCAAGAATAAAAATTTTTGGACTAATATTGTTTTCTTGTTCTGTTGTTGATTTATCTTCAGATTGTAAAGTGTCTTTTGTTTGACTCGCATCTTTATAATCAAATAATTGCTCTATTGATGATTCACAAATTTCATCATTTATTAATCTCCGGATATCATCAATCCAGATGTATTTATCCGAAACTGATTTAACAAAAATATCTTTAACTCCACGTTCCAAGAGTTTTTTGTATTCTTGCAAAAATTTTATATAATTTATGGCATTATTTTCGTCCATTATATATTCTTGATTTAGCAGCTATATAAAACCTTACCTGCCCCAAAGTTAAATGTATATTTTTTATAAACCAAATTTGTTATTATCAAATTATAAAGCCAAATACTAATATGTCTATATTGTCAATGCTATAGGTAGGTACTTAGCTTGTCAATACATAAAATAATTTCAACATAGATATCCCCCCTAATACTCAATAAACTTTTCTATTCTTTCTATTATTAAATCTGTGGGAATAGTGAATTTTTCGTCTTTAATCCATAAACTTATTTCGATTGGATTTTTATTTAATTTGGTCTTACTAAAACTAATATATAAATCGTCGGTTACAGTATAGTCTTGATAAATTGTTTCATTCATTTTTGGCTTACTTTTCCTTAATTTCCCTTGGAGTATTTTGAAATTTTTAACGATATCTTTGCATTGTTCTACGTCTAAGTCAATAAAATCGATATCAACAATTACCGTATTATCGCCCGAATATTTTTTTCTTGCTTTGTAATACCTGTCCGTTGCAATCACTAATTTTTTTTCGTTTTCATATTTATATCCGGTTAACTCTATATAAGAACGGGGTGAACTTTTTGTAAATCCTTGATATATTGAATAAAGTTTAATTTCACTAAAATCACCGGGAATGTGATTTTGCTTGTTGGTTTTTATATATTGTTCTGTGACATATCTCGTTTGTAAGCAACTGGAAAATACGGATATTGTTAGTAATAAAAACAAGATTTTTTTCATCATTTTTATTTTTTAGTTTTAATATATTAGTTACATTTCTCCCCTCGACTCCCAATTCCTCCGACAAATCTACAAAAAAATCATCATAACACCAATGTATCCGGATGAAATCCAGCAGGGTAAACGGTATTCTTCTGTATTTTTATTCAATATCAATACCGACCGTCCTTCACAAACGGCAATTTCTCCATCGTAATCACCTCTATCGAAGGAAAATCAAATAAAATAAAATAATCAACTCACAAAGCGAAAACAAGAAATGCACACAGCATGTTTTATTGATACCAAATTTTGATTTTTTCATATATTTTTGGCAAAACAATTAGTTTATCACCCCATTTTAGAGTAAAAGTAGATTTTTTATATATTTTTACATCTTAAAATATATAAAACTATGCAAACCTCAGCTATTAAATCAACACTATTGCACATCTTCATTTTATTATTTATTATTAATACCGTACCAGGACAGCCGCCGATTATCCCGGAAGAAAGACGGATAGAATGGACTCCTGGAGTGCCGGACGAAATACCGGAAATAAATAATCCTGTCATAAACATCATGGATTTTGGAGCCGATTCCACCGGTATCAACGATTGTAAATCCGCCTTAGTTGATGCTATCAATTCGGTTCCACCAACAGGAGGAGTAGTCTATTTCCCCGCAGGAAAATACAAGATTAATTCTACAATTGATATTAATAGGGATAATATTGTCATAAAAGGAGAAGGTGATAAAAAAACATTTATTTATTCGGCTGCCAACGGTGATTGTTTTGATATTGTTACTTACAAAAGAGGCAATTGGCAAGATATAAATTCCTTAACCAAAGGCATTAGAAGTATTGTTGTAGAAGATGGTTCAAAATTCGGTCAATTTGTGGAAATTCAACAAGATAATGATAGCACTCTAATGTACACAAAAGAAGATTGGAATGTATCATGGGCAAAAAATGCTGTCGGTCAATTACTTGAAATTGAATCTATACAGGGAAATACAATTTTGCTTAAAACAAGTGTAAATATTGATTTCAAAACATCTCTTAATCCCCGGATTAGACCTCAAGGATTGATACGCAATGTTGGATTTGAAGATTTTTATATCGAGAAAACAGTGCCGAAGGGAAATATTTTTGCATTTAAAAATGCAGCATATTGCAGGATAAAAAATATAGAAAGTTATCATACAAGAAAATCACATGTCGATTTCAATACGGCTTTGGGCTGTGAAGTGAAAAACTGCTTTTTTCACCGCTCCTTCAGTTATGGAAGCGGAGGTAGCGGTTATGGTGTAAGATGTGGATTTCATAGCACAAATATATTGGTAGAAAATAATGCATTCGATTCACTAAGA
>JALSPW010000094.1 GCA_026985735.1 Saprospiraceae bacterium | reverse complement strand
TGATATAGGCAAACACGATTATCTTTATAGATAAATTACCTCCGCCAAAAGACTGGTATCCTCCGATTAGCTATACGACAATAATTTGCGACGAAGTATGAAGCCTCAATGGCCCGCAATGAAATTGTAAACCACTTGGCATCGGGTATATAATCTGCATATTGGTAGCGGTTTGGTATTAACTTCTAACAGATATGTTGTATTGCATATCAATTATTATTCCTCTTCTTCACGGTGAAAATGTGTATATATTTTCCCCGCCATTACCTTTCCTGCCACAATAGCCAAATCTGCTTGACTTGCGCTCTTGATATTATCAATTGATTTAAAATATTTCAATAATTTCACAACTGTTTTTTCCCCTACTCCATTGATATCCTTAAGGGCAGATCCGGTAAAATTTTTTGATCGTTGGTTACGATGAAAAGTAATTGCAAATCTGTGAGCTTCATTTCTCAATTGCTGAATCAGCTTTAATGACTCTGATTTTTTATTTATATATAAAGGAATGCTATCCCCTGGAAAAAATATTTCTTCTAGTTTTTTAGCTATTCCGATTACAGTAACTTTATTTTCCAAATCCAGTTTTTGTATACTTTTCATGGCAGAACTCAATTGTCCTTTTCCTCCATCGATAATAATCAATTGGGGCAAAGGGATTTTTTCTTTAAGCAAACGAGAATACCTCCGGTAAATAATCTCTTCCATCGAAGCAAAATCATTTATTCCAACAACTGTTTTTATATTAAAATGCCTGTAATCTTTTTTTGACGGTTTAGCATTTTTGAATACTACACAACTGGCAACAGGATAACTACCTTGCAAATTTGAATTATCAAAACACTCTATTTGAAAAGGGATTTTATCCATTTGTAAATCATTTTTCAGTGTGGTCAATATTCTTTCAGCAGAACTAACTTTTTTCTTTTTCTCGATTAAAGATTTTTGCTCTTGAAGCTTAAAATATTTTACATTTTTCCTTGACATTTCAAGCAATTTCATTTTATCTCCGATTCGTGGTACCGTAATTTTAATTTCATCTTCAATTATTTTTATTCTAAATGGCAAAATTAGTTCTTTTGCAACACTATGATATTTCAATCTTAAATTATCAATTGCAAATCTTAAGATATCTTTTTTATCATCATTGAGGTTTTTATCCAATTTCACCGTTTCTGCAAGTATAATACTACCGTTAACAACTTTCAAGTAATTGACATAAGCATAATCTTCATCCATATCGATATTAAAAACATCCAAGTCCTTTATCTTTGTACTAACTACAGTAGATTTTGCCTGGTAATCTTCAAATGCTTTCAATTTATCTTTATATTCCTGAGCTTTTTCAAATTCAAGCTTATCTGCATACTTATTCATCTGATTCAAAATATATTCTCTTACCTGTTTAAAATGCCCTTTCAAGACATTTTTCACTTGATCAATCATAAGATTATACTCCTGTTCTGTTTGTAAACCGGTACAGGGTGCCAAACAATTTTTTATATGATATTCAAGGCATACTTTAAATTTTCCTTCTTCAATGTTTTTAGGACTAAGATTCAGTTTACAAGTTCTGACTTTAAATAGTTTCTTAATTAATTCCAACAATATATTTGCTCTGTATTTTGAGGTATAAGGGCCAAAATATGTAGATCCGTCACGTATTACTTTTCTCGTGAATTCCACTCTTGGAAAATGCTCTTTTCTAATCCTTATATATACATAAGATTTCCCGTCCTTGAGCATTACATTGTATTTCGGCTGATATCTTTTGATTAATGTACTTTCCAACAATAAAGCATCTTGTTCGGAATGAACAATGGTATAATCAATTTTTACGGCATTTCTTACCAATAACTTAACCTTGTATATTTTCTGATTTTTATTAAAATACGATGTTACCCGCTTTTTCAAATCTTTAGCTTTTCCAACATAAAGCACATTATCATCTTCGCCGATAAATTTATAAATACCGGGCTTATGTGGAATAACAGGCGAATACCTCTCTTTGAATTCTTTTATAGTCATTCAACTATTTTATTTCTTTGCCGCTCTAATTTTTGTAGTCTCATTTATCCAACAACCGACTTTAAATGTTTCTCCAACCTTATGAGTACGCTGAAATATATCTTCTATACTCGGCATAAATTTTTGATATGCTTTAATCAACTTATTTGCTTCTTTGTAAACGGAAGGATCTATTTTTTTTGCATATTTAAATTTATCAATAGCCGGCCAAGTAACAATCTGACTGTCCCAGCCCCTACCGGGACCACATATCGGACCGCTTGAAGCATACAATTTACCAATTAATAAATAAGGTTCACCCCAATTGGATTTCATTTTTGCAGCTTTCAATGCATATTTCCTGGCCAAAGGGAAATTCCTCAAATCACGGTAATATATTTTGGAAATCAAAAACAAATACTTTGCTTTTTTCTCCTTATCATCCGTTTTATTTATAAATATCTCAAATGATTTCACTGCATCCCTATATTTTCCGTCATTATAAAAATTATATGCCTGACGTAATGGTCCTGGAGCAGGAGGAGCAATATAACATGTCGTATTATGTTCTTTGACCACTTCGGCGTATTGGGGGGAATTCAAATCACATTTTCCCCACTGCAGTTTACGATATACCAGATTAACAATATCACAACTGTCTTTATTTTCATTAAAAATATCAATATATTTATTTGTGTAATATTCACAAGGATAAAAATCTTCAATTCCTTCAAAATTATCAAGTAGATTGGGAGCATAATCACGTATCATATTCCAAGCTTGACATTCCGTCCCCTTACAATTAGCAGAACCGTATTCTATCGCATTCAAAATAAGATTAGCATAATATTTAGTTTTCAACGTATCAATTTTACCTTTTCTAAACCTATCATAAAGCATTTTGGAAAAAGGATTTATTACAAAATAATCAACTTTTTCTTTTTTAATGTCAATAGCTTTAGCAAACAAATTAAATATGGTATCTTCACTAATATCATTGCTGAAATAATAATAAAAATCAAAGGCTTTTCTTCCTAAAACATAAGCCTCATCTCCAAAGCATTCAATACGTTTGTCATATACCCAATTGATAGAATCGATCCACTTCAATCTTTTTATCGAATCCTTTTCCAAATCATAATAATGTTTAAATATTTTTATTCCGTCATCAAAATGATATTTCACCCTTCCGTTTGATCCCGGTGCTTTATGAAATGCATGTGTCCAGTATTCATAAGCTTCATCCCATTCCTTGGTTTTCAAAAAATTATGATAGATAACAAATTCCCCTCTTATATCTTCCCCATCTACCAAATCACTAAACATTGTACAAGGAGTCGGTCGAGGTCCCTTATCGACAACTTGCGTATCAATTTCAACAGGCTTTTCCTCCTTAACTTGTTCCCGAACCTTTGGAGAACAGGAAAAAAATATAAAAAAAATGCCAAATAAAAATATTAATAATAATCTATCCATAATCACAGTTTTAATAATTTTACAAAAATATCTTATTTTATGCCTCAAAATAATTTTAAGTTTTGAAACAAAATGAGTATTTTCATCAAAGATGATTATAATTGAAAAGCAAAAATTGTAATATCAAAAAAGAAAATTTGCATTTAAAAGTTACAAATATATTCAAATTAAACGTATTTTTGATAAAATATCAATTAGATAAAATGAAATTTAACATTAATTTTATTATAACTGTATTATTTTTTTCTCTATTATCTTGCAGTAATAAGAATAAGATTCCCCAATATAAAAGTATCAGCGGTAAAACCATGGGTACATTTTACCATATCAAATACAAAGGAAATATTGACTTAAAAAACAAAATCGACAGTGCACTAATTGAAATAAATAATGAATTATCAACATATATCGATACTTCGACTATTACTGCATTTAATAAATCAGATACTGGAATTGTGATTTCAAAAACAAGC